>JAXIZX010000202.1:0-6056 GCA_036303765.1 Collinsella sp.
GACGGCTTCCTCTCCTCGTCCTCGCCATATTGCGGAATCGACTTGGGGTACTCGCGATACGGCTCGCGCGACTCGTAGCGAGGCTGCGCCGTGCGAGGCATATACGTCGTCTGCTGAGGCTGCGGAATGGGATTTTGCGGCAGGTCATCATAGGGATTCGGCGTCGAGGCAGCATAAGAATCCTGCGGCGCGCAATCAAACGGGTCTGCCGCCGCGTTGCCATAGGGGCTTTGCAAAGATGCAGCGTAAGGGTCCTGCGCCGCGTCGCCATAGCCCATAACTCGGGTGAGCTCGGCAGAAGGCTGCGTCGCGGCGGGGTCGACATAACCGGGGTTGGGAACAACGCGGGTCGCATCGGCGCTATCGCCAGCCTGCGCGGAACCGTAGCCGCCCATCACGGTTGTCTTGTCCTGATCCATGCAACGATTCCTTTCCGTCGCCTGTAAGCATCAAGTTATCCATGCATTCTACCAGCGCAAAAGCCTATGATGGGCAGAGTCCGTCGGTATCTACAAGACATGCGCGGGTCTAAGGATCAAAAAGCCCCGCCGGGCCTTGTGGGCACGGCGGGGCGGGCTAGCAGCGATGGACAGCAGACTTAGAACAGGCCGGTGATGTTGCCGTCGTTGTCGACGTCGATGTTCTCGGCCGCAGGGACCTTGGGCAGGCCCGGCATGGTCAGAACACTGCCAGTCAGTGCGACCACAAAGTGGGCGCCGGCGGAAACCTTGAGCTCACGCACCGTGATGCGGAAGTTCTCGGGAGCGCCCAGGGCCTTGGCGTTGTCGCTAAAGCTGTACTGCGTCTTGGCGACGCACACCGGCAGGTTGCCAAAGCCGTTCTCGCGCAGCTCGGCGAGCTGTCGCTTGGCGGCCGGCGTAAAGTCAACGCCGTCGGCGCGGTAGACCTTGGTGGCAACGGCCTCGAGGGCATCAGCGACATCAGCGCCGTCCTCATAGGCAAACTTGAGCTCGCTCGGCTGCTCAATCAGACGCATGACCTCATCGGCCAGCTCGAGCGCGCCCTCGCCGCCCTTGGCCCAGACCTCGGAAAGCTTAACGTTGACGCCGAGCTTCTGGCACTCGGACTCAATGAGCGCGAGCTCAGCCTCGGTGTCCGTCGGGAAGCGGTTGATGGCGACCACGCAGGGCAGACCATAAACGTTCTGGATGTTGTCGACGTGACGCAGCAGGTTGGGCATGCCAGCCTTGAGTGCCTCGAGGTTCTCCTCGTTGAGGTCGGCCTTGGCGACGCCACCGTTGTACTTCAGCGCGCGAGCGGTCGCGACGATCACGACAGCGCTGGGGCGAACGCCCGTCATGCGGCACTTGATGTCGAGGAATTTCTCGGCACCCAGATCGGCACCGAAGCCGGCCTCGGTAATGGCAACATCGCCAAAGCGCATCGCCATACGCGTGGCCATGATAGAGTTGCAGCCGTGGGCAATGTTGGCGAAGGGACCGCCGTGGACAAACGCGGGCGTGCCCTCGAGCGTTTGCACCAGGTTGGGCTTGAGCGCGTCCTTAAGCAACGCGGCCATGGCACCCTGGGCCTTAAGGTCGCGGGCACGGACGGGCTCGCCGGCAAAGCTATAGCCGACGACAATCTCACCCAAGCGTTCCTTGAGGTCGCTGATGCTCGTAGACAGGCACAGGATTGCCATGACCTCAGAGGCGACGGTGATATCGAAGCCGTCCTCGCGCGGCACGCCTTGAGCCTTACCGCCAATGCCGTCGATGACGTGGCGCAGCTGGCGGTCGTTCATATCGACGACGCGTTTCCAAGTGATGCGCTTAACGTCGATGCCGAGCTGGTTGCCCTGCTGAATATGGTTATCGAGCATGGCTGCCAGCAGGTTGTTGGCAGCACCGATAGCGTGGAAGTCGCCGGTAAAGTGCAGGTTGATATCCTCCATGGGGATCACCTGAGCCCAGCCGCCACCGGCAGCACCGCCCTTAACGCCAAAGACGGGGCCGAGCGAAGGCTCGCGCAGGGCCACGGCACTCTTGACGCCGCGACGACGCAGGCCATCGGCCAGACCGATGGTCGTGGTGGTCTTGCCCTCGCCCGCAGGCGTTGGGTTGATAGCGGTCACGAGGACGAGCTTGGCCTGGTGATCGGTCGGCTCGTTGAGTAGTGAATAGTCAACCTTAGCCTTGTCGAAGCCGTACGGAATCAGGTGCTTTACGTCGACGCCGGCGTTCTTAGCCACCTCGGTAATGGGCAGCGGCGTGACGGAACGTGCGATTTCGATGTCAGTAGGCATGGGCGGTCCTTTCGTTACCGGATGAGAAAAAGACCAATTCAGCATAGCACGGGCGCGCAATAGTAAAACACCCGTAACCGATGAATGGCGATATGTTTATCCAATGCTCAGCAATAGCCTACAGACCAGCCAAAACAAACCCGTCTCTAAACGGCTGGCTCGATGCCCAAATGTTCAAAGGTGCGAAGCGTTGCCTGACGGCCCTGGGGCGAACGAATCATCAAGCCGCACTGCAGCAGATAGGGCTCATAAACATCCTCGAGCGTACCCGGGTCCTCGCCCACCGCGCTGGCAAGGGTCGTCAGGCCCACGGCACGGCCGGAGAACGTCTTGGCAAGCGTCTCCAAGATGCGAATATCCATCCAGTCCAGACCAAGCTCATCAATCTCGAAGAACTCGAGCGCCTGACGGCAAATATCAAGCTCAATAGGACCGTTGCCGCGCACCTGCGCATAGTCGCGCACGCGCTTGAGCAGACGGTTGGCCAAGCGCGGCGTACCGCGCGAGCGCGAGCCGATCTCGAGCGCGCTGGGATGGTCGATCGTCACGCCCAGGATGGTCGCCGAACGCGTCACAATCTGGGCGAGCTCCTCGACCGTGTAGTAGTCCAGGCGATACGAAATGCCAAAGCGGTCGCGTAGCGGGCCCGTGAGCATACCCGAGCGGGTCGTTGCCGCCACCAGCGTAAACTTGGGAATATCCAGGCGAATCGAACGTGCGGCTGGGCCTTTACCGATCACGATATCGAGGGCAAAGTCCTCCATCGCGGGATACAGGACCTCCTCGACCGAACGGTTCAGACGGTGGATCTCATCGATAAACAGCACGTCACCCGGCTGCAAGTTAGTCAGGATGGCCGCCAGGTCACCGGTGCGCGCGATGGCCGGGCCACTCGTCGTCTTGATCTGAGCGCCCAGCTCGTTGGCGATAACGGTGGCCAGCGTGGTCTTGCCCAGGCCCGGAGGACCCGAGAAGATCACGTGGTCGAGCGTCTCGCCACGGCTCTGCGCCGCCTCGATCAGCACGCGAAGGCTCTGCTTGATATGCTCCTGACCGCAGTAGTCGTCCAGGCGCTGGGGACGCAGGGTACGGTCGACATCGAGGTCTTCGGGCGTCAGCTCCGAGCCCACCATGCGCTCACCGTGCGCCATGGATGCCGCCGGCGAGCTGCCGGGCGCCGCCCACAGGTCCTGAGAGTCATCGGCTTCCCACATCACGCATCCATTCCGAGTCGCTTAAGCGCCGCGCCGAGCAAATCCTCGACACGCATATCCTGCCCATCATACCCGCTCAGGGCAACCTCGGTCTCCTGCGGGCTAAAGCCCATGGAAAGGAGCGCCGCGCGGGCGTCATCGATCGCCGAGGGAGCGGCAGCGGGAACCGGCATCGCAACCTGACCGGGGATTACGTCGACCGGAACAAAGCCCTTGTCCTTGGCAAAGGTACTCTTGAGCTCCAAGATAAGGCGCTGGGCGGTCTTTTTGCCCACACCGGGCACCTTGGCCATGCCCTTGTCGTCCTCGGCCATCACCAGGGAATACAGCTGCCCCACGGTATAGGTGGAGAGCACGGCGAGCGCCAAGCGCGGGCCAACGCCCGAGACGGAAACGAGCCGATCGAACATCGTGCGCTCGTCCTTGGAGGCAAAGCCAAAGAGCGTCATGGCGTCCTCGCGCACCTGCATACGGGTATAGAGGCGAACCTCGCCGCCGGGCGTAGGCAGCGTGGCGGCAGTGCTGCCCGAAATACCGAGCTCAAAGCCCACGCCCGACACATCGACGACGGCCGAGCTCATCGTGGCCTCGATAAGCGTTCCATGGAGCTGGGAGATCATCAGTATCCGGTTCCTCTCTGTTGATAGAACTCGCCGCCGGTAAGTGCCCGGGTGCGGCTTAGGTTAACGTGACAGATGGCGCAGGCCAGGGCATCGGCGGCATGGTCTGGGTGAGGATCGTGATCGAGCTGCGTGAGCGTGCGCACCATGTAGGCAACCTGCCGTTTATCCGCAGCGCCCGTGCCCACCACGGCCTGCTTGATCTGCATGGGCGTGTATTCGCCAATCTCGAGCGCACACTCCGAAAGCGCCACGAGCGCAGCACCGCGGGCATGCGCCGTGGGGATGGCCGAGCGGACGTTAGCGCCAAAGTAAATGCTCTCGATAGCAGCGGTATCGGGACGGTAGCGTTCGACGACGCCCTTGAGGTCGCGGACGATATGCGACAGGCGCACCGCGAGCGGGCTGCCCGCGCTGGTCTCGATACAACCGTAGGCACGGCAGCGAACCTCGCCACGCCGCTCCTCGATAATCCCCCAGCCCGTATGGGCCAAACCGGGGTCGATACCCAAGATAACCAAGCCGACCTCCCCTCGCCACAAGCACAGCGCAAGGCAAGGCCCCGCGCATCATTCACGAACGTCTGTTCTATAATAACACAACAGGGCTGAGGTGCTTAGTTGAAGTATCGGGGTTGGGAGCGAATCCCATCCCATAGTTAGTTTTGGCTAAAGAATGGGAACTGTCGGGGATCCATCGGCGGTTGCGGCATCGGCGTGCCCTGGGGCCCACCCTGCGGACCACCCTGGCCGCCCATCATCTTATCGATGGCGTCCTGGACCTCGCCCTCAAACTTCTTCATGCCCTCGTGCAAACGACGCTGACCGTCCTCGGAGCGCAGCTCCTCCATCTGCTCGGGCGAAATACCCAACAGGTCACCCAGTATGCCCATCATCTCACCACGCATGCGCTCGCTTGTATCCTCGTCGGCAAAGCGGTTCACCTCGGCGCGCGCCAGCGCATCGACCGTCATGCGTTCCTTGCCGCTCAGCCCCAGATCGGACCACGCAAGCATGTACGGCCAAGCGCGCTCGGCAAACGAACGGGCCGAGACGATCGGGGCCGTCGGCAGCATGCGACGAGCAGCCTCACCCTGGCGCACGAGCATCAGCAGCAGCGAGCAGGCCTCGGGCTTGCCGGCGGCCATCGGGATGTCGTCGAAAGGTCGATTGCGGTCTACATGCGACTCAAGCGCACCATCGACCTCACCCGGCTCAAGCCCGCCCAGCAGCTGCGCCGCGCGATCGAGCATATCGACCGGACCGGCGAGCGTCGAGAGCGCCTGCGCCAGCACGCGATCCATGCAATCCTCCACCGCGTTGAGCGTCACGAGCTCTTGGGGCACCACGGCCGAGGCGCGGTTGCGCACGCGTGCCACAAACTCGAGCGTCGACAGATACACGTCGCCAAAGGGCGCAAAGTCGCCCTGGTAGCCGCCGGACAGTGCGGGCGCCGCCAGTGCATACTCAGTCTTGGAAAGCGGGCTCAACGCCATGGCGCCCAGCTCGAGCGCCGTATCCTCGAGCATCAGGCCCAGCGCACGCGAACGCAGACGCTCGGCATCGCCCGCCGACACGTCGCGATCGAGCACGCGCGCCGCATCCGGCGCATCGCGCTCGACGGTGCGAATGTGCAGGCGCTCGGCGATTGAGCGAACAGCGGAACAGCGGGCGGCCTCGGCCTCCTCCTGCGCCGGTGTAAAGATGCGATTGCGCCCCAGCACCAGGCCAATCACATTACGCGGACCCAAGGCATCGACGGCAAGTGCCGCCAACAGGGACGACGGCAGATCGCCCTCGAGCGCCACCACGGCACGCGAAGCGCCGCGGGCGCGGGCATTGTCGCGCACGGCAAGCACCAGCGCCTGCCACAACCACTCCTCGGAACGAAACTCGGGCAGCTCGTGGTCCTCCAAAGCATCGAGCATTACGCCGCGCTGAATCTCCTGAACCAGCA
>JAXIZX010000203.1:0-2668 GCA_036303765.1 Collinsella sp.
ATCTCGTTGTTCTTCCTTAAGCTCATGGGCAACGCCAGCCTCAACGAGGCAAACGTCACCCACACCATCATGTCCGCAGGCGCCATGGTCGCCGGCGGTCTGGCGTTTACCATCCCGGGCGCCTGGATGCTGGGCTATGCCGACCAGATCAGCTGGCTCGACATGTTTATCGTGGCACTCGCCGGCACTATCCTGGGCCTGCTGGCCACGGCACTCATCCACCGTCACTTTATCGTGGACGCCGCGCTGGAGTTTCCCACCGGCAACGCCGCAGCTCAGACCCTGCGCGCGACCGAGGCCGGCGGCAAGACCGGCAAGCAGCTCTTTGGCTCCATGGCCATCGCCGGCATCTACAGCGTGTTGCGCGACGCTCTGGGCGTGGTACCCAGTATGCTGTGCACGCTCAATATCCCCGGCGTGACCTTTGCCATCTACAACTCTCCCATGCTGCTCTCCGTCGGCTTCCTCGTGGGCTTCGCCCCCGTCGCGTTCTGGTTTGCCGGCGCGCTGCTGGGCAATTTTGGCATCATCGTCGGCGGCACCGCTGCCGGTCTGTTTGACGTTATGACCGCACAGGGCATTGTTAAGTCCCTGGGCATGGGCCTCATGATGGGCTTTGGCGTCGCCGTCGTCCTCAAGGACATCCTGCCGCAGGTCGCCGGTATCGTCCGCGGCCTCGCCGCCGACAGCTCCACCGACACCGACGAGCAGTCGCTCATCTCGGGCTCCCTTAAGCTCGACGCCGGTATCATCGGCCTGGGCGCTGCCGCCATCGCCGTGATCATCGCCATCGTGCTTGACCTTGGCCCCATTCCGGCCGTCATCGTGACGCTGTTCACCTTTGTCACCACCATCATGAGCGCACAGAGCTGCGGCCAGACGGGCATCGACCCCATGGAGATCTTTGGCCTCATCGTCATGCTCATCGTGGCTGCCTTCGCTCAGATCGCTCAGGTCAAGCTGTTCTTTATCGCTGGCATCGTAGCCGTGGCGTGCGGCCTTGCGGGCGACGTCATGAACGACTTTAAGGCCGGCGCCGTGCTGGGCACCAACCCGCGTGCGCAGTGGATCGGCCAAGCCATCGGCGGCATCGTAGGCGCCCTGGTCGCCGCCGCCGTCATGGTCGCGCTCGTCACCGCCTATGGCCCGGACGCCTTTGGCCCCGACAAGAGCTTTGTTGCCGCGCAGGCAAGCGTGGTCGCCACCATGGTCTCGGGCATCCCGAGCGTGCCGTGGTTCGTTGGCGGCTTTATCGCCGGCATCGTCATGTACTGGCTCGGCATTCCGGCCATGATGATTGGCCTGGGCGTGTACCTGCCGTTCTACATGTCACTCACGGCATTCCTGGGCTCCTGCGTCAAGCTCGCCTACGACAAGTGGTCCGCCCACCGCGACGCCACCGCCGGTCTTTCTGACGAGGAAAGGGCTGCCAAGGACGCCGCCTTCCAGGAACAGGGGCTGGTTGTCGCCAGCGGCCTGCTCGGCGGCGAGTCCATCGTCGGCGTTATCCTGGCGTTTGTCTCCGTGGGCTTAAGCCTGCTGGGCTAAGCTGAGCAGCTGCTCGACAGCAACCATATTGCCTACGATTTGCCCGGTCGGTAGCTTTCGCGGCTACCGCCCGGGCTTTTTGATATCGAAACAAAGAAAGGCCAGCGCGCTGCGTTTAACAGCGCGCCGGCCTTATCGGTTAAGCTATCGAAGCGTTCCTGCTCTGAACCGAAGTTCGTTGCAGAATCTACGCTCGAAACGCTACATCTGCTTGCGACGACGATCGCCCAGCGTCACGCCCGCAGCCACGAGCGTAATACCGCCGATGACGAACACCTCGCCCGCAAGAGCGGAGTCATCACCGGTCTGGGCGAGTGCAGCGTCCGCAGCCTTCTTCTTGGCGACAGGAGCCTTTGCAGCAGCCTGCGCAACCTGAGGCTTGGCCTGCGGCTCGGCCTTGGGATGATACTTGTCGTACTCGGCCTGCGCAGCAGCCAGGGCATCCTTGGCATCTCCGAGCTCGGCAAGCGCGGCGGCATAGGCGTCGTTGGCATCGGACAGCTTGGCATCGGCATCGCTCAGAGCAGCCTTGAGGCCAGCGGCGGCATCGACGGCGGCCTTATAGCGAGCGTAGGCAGCGTTCAGCTTGACCAGCTTCTCGTTGCCCGTCGTGCCCGCGGCAAGGGATGCCTTGTGGTCGACAGCCTCAAGATCGGCCTTGAGCGCCTCGTCGTTGGCAAGCTCGGCCTTGGCCTCGACGATCTCGAAGGTCGCATCGACGACGGCTTCGTTGGCGGCCTCGAGCTGCTTCTGGGCATCGGCGACACCGGCGACGGCGGCGTCATAGGCGGCCTTGGCGTCGTCGACCGCCTTCTGGGCTCCAGCGAAGCGCTCGAAGGCCTTGTTTGCGCCGGCCAGTTCGCCCTCGGCAGCCTTGGCCTTCGCCTGTGCGTCGGACAGGGTCTGCGTCTTGGCGGCAACTGCCTGCTTGGCGCCCGAAAGAGCGGTCGCGGCGTGCACATCTGCGGCCTGAGCCTTGTCAACGCCAGCCTGGGCAGTGTCGTCGGCCTTCTTGGCATCGTTAAGCGTGCCCTGCTTGTTCGCAAGATCCGTCTTGGCGGCATCGCACTTGGCGGCAAGGTCCTTGACCGAAGCGGTAGCGTTGTCATACGCCTCGTTG
>JAXIZX010000204.1:0-4005 GCA_036303765.1 Collinsella sp.
ATGCTCGACGCCATCGGTGGTGCCAAGCTGGGCACCCAGGCCATCACGGTCCTCTATAAGGAGGAAGCCGACGCCATCGCCGCCGGTCTGGACTGGTCGCAGTATCGCCCCGAGGAGCATGGCGCTCACGAGGAAGGTTGCGGTTGCGGCGAGCACGGCGAGGACCATGAGTGCGGTTGTGGCCATCACCACGGCGAGGACCACGAGTGCTGCGGCGGCCACGGCCATGACGACGGCCATGAGTGCTGCTGCGGCCACCATCACGGGGAGTAGCGCCTATGAGCTGGACGTTCGTGGTGCTTGCGCTGGTGCTCTTTCTCTTTGCGATTTACATCGGCTTTTTGTGCGGCCAGTGGGCGTGCGAAAAGCGCGTGATCACCAAGCGCGACTACTGGATTGCCAACTTTGCAGGAGCGGCGGCAGTCGTCCTGCTGACCTGGGTGTTCTCGCTGTTCCCGCTGGTGCAGTTTGCGCCGATCGGCTGGCTCGGTGGCTTTATCGCCGGTCTTAAGATGAGCTTTGGCGAGTCCGTCGGTCCGTGGCGCAAGCACGACGAGGTCTTTAACGTCAACAAGGCCCATCGCGCCGCCGCCGACGCGGGCGACGCCGAGGAGCGCCGCCGTGCGCGTCGCAATGGCGCGGCCGACCGACAGCTCATCTCGGTCACCGATGACAGCAAGGGTGCTGGCAAGCACGCTAAGAAATAGTAAGAAGAGGTAACTATGGCAGAAAACAAAGACGAACAGCTCACCGACGAGGAGCTGGCACAGCTTCAGCTGGCAGAGGAGAACGAGAACGCCGTCGACCGTCTGGTCAAGGAGCTCGGCTGCCCCACGCGCCGCATCCGCCAGTTTGCCGCCCGCGTGCTGCACCTGCTTGCCGAGCGCGATCCGCAGCGCGTCGTGCCCTGCGTGCCCGCGCTGATCGAGGCGCTCGACCGCCCCGAGGCTCAGACCCGCTGGGAGGCCCTCGATGCCCTGACGGCGCTTGCCACCACCTGTCCCGAGCAGCTGGGCGATGCCTTTGAGGGCGCCGAGACCGCACTGTTCGACGAGATTTCCTCCACGCTGCGCTATGCCGCCTTCCGCCTGCTGTGCGTGTGGGGCGCCACGAGTGTCGAGCGTTCGCGCGAGGCTTGGCCCATCCTGGACGAGGCCATTCAGTGCTACCACGGCGACCTCGAGTATCGCGACATGCTCGGTTGCCTGTACGAGTTTGGCCAGGGCGAGATCGACGCCGAGGTCGCCGAGAAGCTCGCGTTGCGCCTTAAGTTCGATGCCGAGAACGGCAAGGGCAGCTATCTCAAAGCCCGTTCGAGCGAGATTTGCGAAATGCTTGTTAAACGCTTTGACCTTGATCTCTCCAAAAAGAAGAAGCGTGCTAGCGTTAAAAAATCTGACGCCGCCGAAGACGAGGAGTAACAGATTATGGCGCACGATGTAGTCCTGATTCCCGGTGACGGTATCGGTCCCGAGATTACGCAGGCCATGCGCCGCGTGGTCGAGGCCACCGGTGTCCAGATCAATTGGAATGTCCAGGAGGCCGGTGCCGGCGTCATGGACGAGTTTGGCACGCCGTTGCCCCAGCACGTGCTCGATGCGGTCGCCGAGACCAAGGTTGCCATCAAGGGTCCCATTACTACGCCGGTTGGCACGGGTTTCCGCAGCGTTAACGTCGCCCTGCGCAAGCACTTTGACCTGTACGCCTGTGTGCGCCCTTGCCTGTCGCAGCCGGGCGACGGCTCGCGCTTCCGCGACGTCGACCTGGTCATCGTGCGCGAGAACACCGAGGACCTCTATGCCGGCATCGAGTTCGATGAGGGGGCTGCCGAGGTCGAGGAGCTCTCGCAGCTTGTCGAGCGCTCGGGTCAGAAGACCTTCGCCGCGGATTCCGCGATCTCGATCAAGCCCATCTCTATCGCCAAGAGCCGCCGTATTGTGGAGTATGCCTTTGAGTATGCCCGCCGCTGCGGCCGCAAAAAGGTGACGGCCGTGCATAAGGCCAACATCATGAAGGCGACCGACGGCCTGTTCCTTCGCGTTGCGCGCGAGGTTGCCGCCAACTATCCCGATATCGAGTTCAACGACAAGATCGTCGACGCCACCTGCATGGGCCTGGTCCAGAACCCCAACGACTTCGATGTCCTTGTACTGCCCAACCTGTACGGCGACATCGTGAGCGACCTGTGCGCCGGCCTGGTGGGCGGCTTAGGCATGGCCCCCGGCTCCAACATCGGTGCCGACTGCGCCATCTTCGAGGCTACGCACGGCTCCGCACCCGATATCGCTGGCCAGGATATCGCCAACCCCACAGCCGAGATCCTCTCTGCTGCGATGATGCTCGATCACCTGGGCGAGAACGACGCTGCCAATCGCATTCGCGCCGCCGTATCTACCACGCTCGACGAGGGTGAGCAGGTTACCGGTGACGTGCGTCGTGCCCAGACCGGCTCCGTCGAGGGGGCCGTGGGTACGCAGGCCTTTGCCGATGCCGTTATCGCGCACCTGGCCTAAGGTATGCACGCTGCAAACGCCTAAATAGTACTTAAGTGTTTGCGTATAACCTAAGAATCAATACGCCCGGCGCTCTGCCGGGCGTATTCTATTGGGGACTATGTTTCCTAACAAGGAGTAACTGATATGGGTCTGATTCAAAAGAAGGACGAGAAGGACGAGATCGACGGCATCCAGATCATCGAACGCGGCGAAGGCCCCGACGGTGATGAGGACGAGAAGATCGACCTGGTCGCCGGTACGTCTGCCGAGCACATTGCTGCCGGCACGACCGCCGAGGAGGAGGACGCTCGCCTAGAGGCTCAGATTGCCGCGGATGCCGCCGACGAGAACCTCATGCCCGAGGAGCAGGACGAGGACGATGACTCCGATGTGGACGACCACGCTTGCAAGCACAAGAAGACGATGATTGCCGCCTTTGTGGTCGCCGTCGTGATTGCCGCTGTGGTCGGCTTCTTTATCGGCAATGGCGGCTTTGGCGGCAAGGGTGTCAGCTCGGCGACCCTCACCGAGGACCAGCTCGATTCGACCGTGGCAAGCTATAGCTACAACGGCAAGAAGAGCGACATCACCGCGCGCGAGGCCATCGAGAGCCAGTACAGCCTCGACACCGTCAAGGATGGCGATGGCAACTACACCGCTCCCTCTGCCGACGTCATCCTGTCCTACGTGCGCAACAAGATCCTGCTCGACGCTGCCGAGGACGAGGGCATCACCGTCTCTTCTAAGGAGATGAAGAAGTACGCCGAGGATTCCATCGGCACTTCGGACTACAAGACCATGGCCACGCAGTATGGCGTGTCCAAGGACCAGGCCAAGCAGATCGTCCGTCAGTCCGCGACGCTGCAGAAGCTCTACAAGAAGAAGGTGGGCGATAGCTCCGCAAGCATGCCGACCGCCCCGACCGAGCCTGCTGACGGCAACGAGGAGACCGCGAGCAAGGACTACGCCGATTACATCATCAAACTTGCCGGCGACGAGTGGGATAGCGAAAAGGGCACCTGGAAGGACGCCGATAGCACCTACGCTAAGGCCTTCGCTGACGATGCCTTTACGGCTGATAGCGCTACCTACAAGCAGGCCATGACCGCCTGTTACACCGCCTACCAGCAGTACTCTTCGCAGGCTTCGAGCGCCAGCTCCAAGTGGACCGAGTATGCTAACGGCCTGTATGCCAAGGCCAACATCAGCATCTACGGCCTGTTTGCGTAAGGTTTGCCTGCACTACTGTGCGCTAGCCGATCTGCCTGATTTAGCCCGCTAGAACGGACAACGTTCTAGCGGGCTTTTTGCTGCCGAAACCACTGGAGTAGGCCTCGCGCCCGCGCAAGCGCTCCATTGTGTTTCCCTAATTCATCTGGGAAAACGACTGCAAACGATTGCAAGTAACCGGTGAACGGTCGAAAACTACCGTTCACCGATAATCTCAAAACTGGTTCTAACTGGTATTAAGTCAAAAAGACCAATTCACATATCTTCACAATGACCTGCA
>JAXIZX010000205.1:0-2052 GCA_036303765.1 Collinsella sp.
GAGATGATCGCCACCACCAAGGCCGAGATCGAGAAGAAATTCGGCCAGGGTTCCATCATGAGGTACGGCGACGGTGGTCCCGAGCTCGAGGTCGAGGCCATTCCCACGGGCGCCCTGGCCCTCGATGCCGCGCTGGGCATCGGCGGCGTGCCGCGCGGCCGTATCGTCGAGATTTACGGTCCCGAGTCCTCCGGCAAGACAACGCTTTCGCTCGAGATTTTGGCAGAGGCGCAGGCTATGGGCGGCGTCGTGGCATTTATTGATGCCGAGCACGCGCTCGATCCCACGTATGCCGCGCGTATCGGCGTAGACATCGACGAGGTCCTCATTTCCCAGCCCGATACGGGCGAGCAGGCGCTCGAGATCGTCGACATGCTCGTACGCTCTGGCGCCATCGACGCCATCGTCGTCGACTCTGTCGCCGCTTTGACTCCGCGTGCCGAGATCGAGGGAGAGATTGGCGATACTACGGTCGGCCTTCAAGCCCGCCTGATGAGCCAGGCGCTCCGTAAGCTCGCCGGCTCGCTCGCCAAATCTAAAACGACCTGCATCTTCATTAACCAGCTGCGCGAGAAGATCGGCGTCATGTTCGGCAACCCCGAGACTACGACGGGCGGCCGCGCCCTCAAGTTCTTCTCGTCGGTGCGCATCGATATTCGCCGCATCGACAGCATCAAGCTCAAGGACGAGGTCATCGGCAATCGCGTGCGCGCCAAGGTCGTTAAGAACAAGGTGGCCGCTCCGTTCCGCTCGGCCGAGTTCGACATCATGTACGGCACGGGCATCTCTAAAGAGGGCTCGATTCTGGACATGGCCGTCGAGTGCGGTATCTGTAAAAAGATGGGCTCTTGGTTTGCTTACGGTGAGGACAAGCTCGGTAATGGTCGCGAGGCCGCCAAGGCCTTTTTGCGCGAACACCCCGATTGTGCTGACGAGATCGAGCATAAGGTTCGCCTCGCCTGCGGCCTTGAATTCGATGACGATGCTCCGTCTGAGGTCGAGCTGACCGATCAGCCCGAAACTGAGGAGTTCGATGAGCTTTACGCCATCGATGGCTCCGCGATGCTCGATGATGACGACGAGTAGCGGATGCCCTCATGTCGTATACGGTGACCGAGGCCACGGTCGTCTTTCCCGATAAGAAGGCGGCCTCCTCGTTCTCGAGTGGGTATGCATCAAAAAAGCCTTGTGCACATATCGACTGTGAGCTCGAGGGCGGTTTTGAACGATCCATCTGGATTCCTGTTCGTGTCGCGCGCCTGTTCCTTAAAAATCGCCCCGATCTTCCCTGCGATTGGGTTGAGTTTCGCGAGGCGGTGCAGCTCATTGAGCGTAAATGCGCGCTTACCATGGTGACTGAGATGCTGTCGCGTCGCGACCATGCCACGGGTGAGGTCCGTGACAAGCTGGCTCGTTATGGTTTTCGCGCGGCCGCAATTGATTTCGCCGTCCAGCGTGCCACTGAGTACCGGTTTTTAGATGAGAACCGCTTTTGTTCGTATTTTATCGAGGAACGCAAGCGACGCGGCTGGGGACAGCGCAAGATTGAGACCGAGCTCAAGCGCCGCCATGTCGTACTCGATGATATCCCCGGCTATCCTGAGGATTATTTTGCCGTGGAGGACGATTTGGCTCGCGCAGCGGCTTTACTCGCGAAGCGTCGTGTTCCCGAGACACGTGGATTCGAAAAGCTCGTCCGGTTTTTAATGGGTAAGGGCTTTCCGTACCACATCGCCGCCGATGCCGTTAAGGCGCGTCTCGATGCCGAACGTGAGGAATGTGCAGTTTAGACTCATGCTAGACGCATGCGTTTTGCGTACCCGCCGTTCACCGCGTTTTAGCCGCCGTGCTGGGTCCATTTATTTGACAGTTGTTGCGGTTCAACGTACGATAAACACTGTCATTTGCTTTGTGATATGTGCTCATCTTTGATGAGTTTGTTTATATGTTTATCTGTATCCGACCCGCATAAGCTGCGCCCATATTACTCAAATGTCGCGAGCCGTTCGTAAGGACGGTTCGCTTTGTTGTGTAACGAATCCATAAAAAGGA
>JAXIZX010000206.1:0-2133 GCA_036303765.1 Collinsella sp.
ATGGGGTTGAAGTAACGGAGCAGCACGACGTCCCACTCGGGGTCGGCGGTGTGGACGTCCATAAGGATCTGCTCGATCATCCACTTGGTCCAACCATAGGGGTTGGTCGCGGGCTTCTTAGGATCCTCCTCGGTGACGGGCGGGTTGTCCGGGTCGCCGTAGACGGTCGAGGAGCTCGAGAAGATGATGGACTTGCAGCCATGGTTGCGCATGACGTCGATGAGCACCAGGGTGTTCTCGATGTTGTTGTGATAGTACTCGACGGGCTTGCTCACCGACTCGCCAACGGCCTTAAAGCCGGCAAAGTGGATGACGCGGTCGATCTGATGGGTATCGAAGATCTTGTTCATCGCATCGCGGTCGAGCACGTTGGCCTCGTAGAAGGTGAGGTTCTTGGCGGCCTCGTCGCCCACGATGGTCTTGACGCGGTCGACGGCGACGGCGCTGGAGTTGGAGAGATCATCGACGATGACGACCTGGTAGCCACCCTCGAGCAGCTGAACGACGGTGTGCGAGCCGATAAAGCCGGCGCCACCGGTAACGAGGACACAGGTGTCTTTGGGGTCGAGTGCTTTGGACATGTAGTCTCCTATCGAATCAGGAACACTTCTTCAGGGGAGTATAGCGCAGGCAGGGACGCCCAAATCGTGCGCTGTAGGAAAAGCGGAGGATTGTGCCAACGTACTCATAGAAGAGCTTGCGTACGCATAACCTGATCTTTGGCATTTGCTTACGAGCCGCTGACCTTGTAGTTTCCTGCCGTTCGTGGAAATCGTTGGGACGCGCCATATGTACGCTAATATGTATGAGTTGAGCGACATATAAATAAACATGTAACGGAGTACATATGTCACCAAACAGCGATTCCATCCTTTCCCAGGAGCTCTCGCGCCGCACTGCCCTCAAGGCTCTGTTCGGCGCCGCTTCTGCGGCGGTTCTTTTTGGCCTGCCCGCTCGCGCCCATGCGGCGGAGGCTTCCAAAGAAACCACCGATAAACTGAATGCCGCCCAGGCCCAACTCGACGAGGTTCAGGCCCAGCTCGACAGCATCGCAAATGAGTATGCGGCGCTGGCCAACAAGAATGCCCAGACCCTCAACGACATCGAGAATGTCCAGGGCAAGATTGACGACACGCAGGCCCAGATCGATGAAAAGAAGGCCGAGCTCAAGAAGAAGCGCAACGACCTTTCCGATCGCGTGGCCGCCAGCTACAAGTCCGGCGGCACGAACATCCTGTCGCTGCTGCTGGCCTCTGGCTCGTTTGAGGAACTCGTCGCCAACGCGCATTACGTTGAGAAGATCAACAAGAGCGACCGCGATGCCATCGAGGATATCCAGACGATTCAGGATGAGCTCGACGCACAGAAGACCGAGCTCGAAGCACAAAAGGCCGACCTGGAGAAACTCAAGGACCAGCAGACGGCTCAGATGCAGGATATGCAGGCCAAGCAGCAAGAAGTCCAGACCGTGCTGAACGGTCTTTCCGACGACGTCAAGGAGCTCATGGCTCAGCGCGATTCCGAGATCCTCGCTGCCGCCCAGGCCGAGGAGGCTGCTAGGAAGGCTGCCGCTGCCGCGGCTGCCGCGAACAAGAACAATTCCTACTCGGGTGGCTCAAGCTCGGGTGGCGGATCGTATGCGCCCGGAACCCCGCAACAGAATGCCGGCTCGGGCAAACAGCAGGCCGTCGTCAACGCGTGCTACTCCACGCCTTCGCCGGGTCAGAACTGGTGCGCGGCGTGGGTTACCAATGTCTTCCGTAACGCCGGCGTTGGCTACTTTGGAGGCAATGCGTGCGACATGTTTAACGCCTGGTGCTATAGCTCCGACCGCTCGGCGCTGCAGGTGGGCATGATCGTGGCCGATTCCTCGCACAGCGGCACGGGTGCTCCGGGCCTCATCTACGGTCATGTGGGTATCTACGTTGGCGGCGGCATCGTTATGAGCAACGAGGGTGCCATTACGTCTAAGTCGCTCGATTCGTTTATTAGCTTCTATGGCACTGGCTCTGGCGTGCGTTGGGGCTGGCTTGGCGGTATTGCGCTGTCGTAGCTGCGGCTTGGTCCGGGACAGCCCGAGAGGCATAAGGTTGCCTGCTCGGGCAGTCCTGCTCGCACGGAGAGCACATTAAG
>JAXIZX010000207.1:0-2046 GCA_036303765.1 Collinsella sp.
AGTTTGTCGTGCAGGGTGATCCATCCATAAACGACGACGTGTATTCCTATACCTGCGAGGCACGCGCGGACGGTAAGAACTTGGCAGCGGTTCGCCTATCGTGTGACCGCGAGCTCAAGGTCGGGGCGCACGTGCGTGTTATCGGTCGCGTTTCACGTTTTGAGAACGATGCGTATGGACGATCGCGCGTGCTCCGAGGCGAGGTGCGCAAGGTTAAAGTCGTTCGGATTGTGTCGGCCGATGAGGGCTCTCCGGGACCGCTGCTTCGGCTGCGAAATGGGCTGCTTGCGTCCATCGCGCCTGCGACCGACCCGGCGCGTGCACTCATAGCCGGTGTCGTCTGCGGTCGTTCGGCCGAGCTGCGCGCCCAGCCGGCGGGCGACTGGTTTTCGGTGACGGGAACGGCGCATCTTATCGCCGTCTCGGGCAGCCATTTGGCTATCGTGGGGTTTGTAATCGAAGGTGTATTGCAAAAGACTCGGTGCTCACGTGGCCTTCAGCGGGCGATATTGGCGATAGCGCTTGTGGGTTACGCTGCCTTTACGGGCGCCTCTCCCTCGGCCGTGCGCGCGTGCTGCATGGTGTTCGCGACGCTTGTCGTAAACGGCGCGGGGCGTCGCCGGCACGGCGCATCGGCACTCTTCGCAACCATGTCCATCTTTGTGCTACTGCGGCCGACGGTGCTGTTCGAGATAGGCTTTCAGCTTTCATGTGCCAGCGTCTTTGCCATCCTGTGCTTTTGCCCGTACGCCTCCTACGCTTTGGGTGAGCTGGGTGTGCCATCGGGCATTGCCAGTATGCTTTCCGTCACACTGTGCTCGCAGTTGGCGACGCTCCCCATTACCATTCCTGCCTTCGGTACGTTCTCGCTCATTGCTCCGTTGGCAAATGCGGTCATTGGTCCGGTGGTGAGCGTACTGCTTGCTGTGTCGATCGTGCTGGTTCCCTTTTCGCTCGTGGGACCGTTGCGGGCTTGGGCGCTCGTTGTGCCCATGATTGCCGCCCGTTGCGCGCTGTTCTTCGAGCAGCTGTTTGCCGCCGTGCCGGGTGCATCCGTGAGCGTGCCGCCCGATAGCGTGTGGATTTACCTAGTGCCGTGTTTGCTGGCGGTTCTGCTGGTCTGGTGGCCGCGTCCCCGTGCACGTCCTATGGCGGTGGGGCTTACGTGCCTGGTGTTCTTGGCTGCGATTCCGTACGCCTACTGGGATCGGTTCGCTCCGCCTTCGGTGACGGTGCTCGATGTGGGCCAGGCCGATGCGATTCTTATCCGCCAGGGCGGCACAGTAGCGCTCGTCGACTGCGGGCTCGACGAGCGCGTGGTGGCGGCGTTGGTTCGCAATAACGTGCACCATATCGATGCCGTCTTTGTGACGCATTGGGATGAGGATCACTGGGGTGGTCTGCCTGCCGTGCTCGAACAGTTTTCGGTCGGAACGATTGCCGTGGCGGCAGATGCGCTGGAGGATGCTCCTGCCGAGGTATTGAACCGACCTGGCGTGGAGTATCGGCAGGTGCGCCATGGGGATACGGTCGACATCGGCTCATTTTGCGCCCGCGTGATGTGGCCATTCGAGTCCGTGGATGGCGAGGGCAATGAGGACTCGCTTGTCCTGCTGCTCTCTTATGTTCAGGAAGACAAGGGCCTGCGCATGCTCCTCACCGGTGATGCCGAGCTCGACCAGGAACGGGAATTCGTGCAGGAGGTGGGGGATATCGATGTCCTTAAACTCGGGCATCACGGCTCCAAGGTTTCGGTCGATGCCGCGCTGCTGGAGATTCTGAGACCCGAGCTTTCCCTCGCGAGCGCGGGCGAGGGGAATCGATACGGTCATCCGTCCGATGCCTGCATCGATGCCGTGAAGGAAGCGGGTGGCGTGTTCGCGTGCACCATCGAACGCGGCGACATTACCGTCACGCCGACTGAGAATGGCTTTGCGATGCGATGCCAGCGACCGTGACGACGTCGTTGGCGTGTGGTGGGCCCCTGGGCTAGAATGGCACGGAACGAATACGAAGGCCTGCGGGAGGGGAGCGCAATGTCCGAAA
>JAXIZX010000208.1:0-3146 GCA_036303765.1 Collinsella sp.
CAACTAAAGCGTCTACTATTTTGCGAACGCCGAACACGGCGAAGGATGGCCTGTCGGGTAACCGAAACCCGACGAGATTTGAGAGGAGAGCCGCATGTCGAGCCTCACCGGTAAGTCATTGAACCCTGTTATGAATCGCAGGAGCGTTATCGCGAGCGCAGCAGGTCTGGGGGCGATGTCCATTCTAGCTGGCTGCTCCTCCAACGGCGGCGACAGCGGTTCCGCTTCGAGCGACGCTTCGTTTAAGATCGGTACCATCGGCCCGCTGACCGGCGCCAACGCGTCCTACGGCAAGTCCGTTACCCAGGGTGTCGAGCTTGGCTGCAAGGATTTCTCGACCAAGGAGCTGCCGCTTGCCAGCAAGGCCGAGGATGACCAGGCCGACGGCGAGAAGGCCGTCAACGCCTTCAACACCCTGCTCGACTGGGGCATGCAGGCCCTCGTCGGCCCGACCACCACGGGTGCGTCGGTTGCCGTTGCCGCCGAGTGCGGTAACGACCCCAAGACGTTCATGATCACCCCGTCCGCGTCCTCCGAGGACGTCACCGACGGCAAGGATTGCGTCTTCCAGGTTTGCTTCACCGACCCCAACCAGGGTGTCAACGCTGCCAAGTTCCTGGCCCAGAAGTATCCGGACGAGAAGTTCGTGCTGTTCTATAACTCCGGCGACGCCTATTCTTCGGGCATCGCAGATTCCTTTAAGGCCCAGGCCGCTGAGTCCAAGCTCGAGATTGTTGACGAGGAGACCTTTAAGGACGACTCCGCCACGAGCTTTACCAACCAGCTGACCAAGGCCAAGCAGGCCGGCGCCACCATGATCTTTGCGCCGATCTACTACACGCCGGCGTCCGTCCTGCTCAAGAACGCCAAGGACATGGGCTACGACGTCAAGATGATGGGCTGCGACGGCATGGACGGCATCCTGGGCGTTGAGGGCTTCGATACCTCTCTTGCTGAGGGTCTGCTGCTCATGACCCCGTTCTCCGCCGACGACGAGAAGAACGCCGACTTCGTTAACGCTTACAAGGATAAGTACGGCGATACCCCCGACCAGTTTGCCGCCGACGCCTACGACGGCGTGCACGCGGTGGCCGAGGCCGTCAAGGAGGCCGGTCTTGGTGTCGACGCCGACCCGACCGAGGCCGCCGAGAAGCTGTCCAAGGCTATGCTCAAGATTACCGTTGACGGTCTGACCGGCAAGCTCACCTGGAACGATAAGGGCCAGGTCCAGAAGGAGCCCACGGCGTACGTCATCACCGACGGCAAGTACGTACAGGCCTAATTGGCCGCCTTACATAGAGCGGTTTTTGATCCCAAGCAGGGGAGGTTTTGGCCTTCCCTGCTTGCTTGGTATCTAGGGACGATGTAACGTCCCTGTTTCATACATCAACTGGAAACCTATTCGAAAGGGGGATGTGGAACATGACGGTCTTTATCCAATACCTGGTCAACGGCCTGTCCATGGGCAGCGTCTATGCCATCATCGCGTTGGGCTACACCATGGTCTACGGTATCGCCAAGATGCTGAACTTCGCTCACGGCGACGTCATCATGGTCGGTGCCTATGTCTCGTTCTGCGCCACGTCGTATCTCGGCCTCCCGGGCTGGGTATCTGTAATTCTTTCTTGTGTGGTCTGCACGGTTCTCGGCGTTCTCATCGAGGGTCTGGCCTATAAGCCGCTGCGCCAAGCAGGCCCGCTGGCCGTTCTGATCACGGCTATCGGCGTGTCTTACTTCCTGCAGAACGCCGCGCAGCTTCTGTGGGGCGCCACGCCCAAGAACTTCACTTCGCTCGTCACCTTCCAGGTGCCGGAGTTCTTGGCCAAGTTCAACGTAAGCGCCGTCTCGCTCGTCACCATCGTCGCCTGCCTGGTTATCATGGCCGGCCTGATGTTCTTTACAGGTAAGACCAAGATGGGCAAGGCCATGCGCGCCGTGTCCGAGGACAAGGCCGCCGCTCAGCTCATGGGCATCAACGTCAACCGCACCATCTCGATGACGTTTGCCATCGGCTCGGCGCTTGCCGCCATCGCCGGCGTGCTCCTGTGCTCCTACTCGCCGGTGCTGCAGCCCACGACGGGTGCCATGCCTGGCATCAAGGCCTTCGACGCCGCCGTCTTCGGCGGCATCGGCTCCATCCCCGGTGCCTTTGTCGGTGGCATTCTCATCGGCATCATCGAGGCGATGGCGCAGGCTTACATTTCCACGAGCCTTGCCAACTCCATCGTCTTTGGTGTTTTGATCATCGTCCTGCTCGTCAAGCCTGCCGGCCTCTTGGGCAAGTACGTCCCCGAGAAGGTGTAGGTGAGCGTTATGAAGTTTCTTAAAGACAAGCAGACGCGTCACGACTTTGTCACGTACGCCATGTGCATCGTGGCCTTCGCCATCGTGTTCTTTATGCAGTCTAACCACATGATTCCGCGCATGATCGCCGGTCAGCTGGTTCCCATCACGGCCTATATCGTCATGGCCATTTCCCTCAACCTCGTCGTCGGCATCGCGGGCGACTTGTCGCTGGGCCACGCGGGCTTTATGAGCGTCGGTGCCTACACGGGCATCGTCACCGCCGTCGCGCTGGAGAGCGCCGTTCCGTCCGATCCGATGCGTCTGATCATCAGCATTGTGGTCGGCGCTATCGCCGCTGCCATCTTGGGCTTCTTGATTGGTATCCCGGTCCTGCGCCTGAGCGGCGACTATCTGGCCATCGTGACCCTGGCTTTTGGCGAGATCATCAAAGAGATCGTCACCTGCCTCATTGTGGGCGTCGACTCCCGCGGCCTGCACGTGATTTTTAACATCACGGGCAACTCTACGATCGACGACCTGCACCTGCTCGAGGACGGCACCGCCATCATCAAGGGCGCCCAGGGCGCCTCGGGCGTGTCGACGTACTCGACCTTCCTCGCCGGTGCCATCCTGGTCATGGTCACACTCGTGATCGTGCTCAACCTGGTCCGCAGCCGTACCGGCCGTGCCATTATGGCCGTGCGCGATAACAAGATTGCAGCCGAGTCCGTAGGCATCTCCGTCACGGAGTACCGCATGATCGCCTTCGTGGTTTCCGCTGCCCTCGCCGGTGCTGCCGGAGCTCTCTTCGGCGGTAACTTCTCGCAGCTCTCCGCCACCAAGTTCGACTTCAACACGTC
>JAXIZX010000209.1:0-2727 GCA_036303765.1 Collinsella sp.
AACGACCTTACGCGTGGCGATGTCCATCACCTTCTTGCCGGAGAGCGCCTGCACCTTGGAGGCCACGGTTTCGTCGTCGAACACCACCATCGTCGAACCGGTGCCGGTGGGAACCGTACGGGATTCATAGGTGGCAATCGATTTCAGGACATCGCCGTCGCTGACGAAGCCGACGAGCCTGCCATCGCCGTTCACCACGGGAAGGCTGGAGACGTTGAGGCGGATGAACTCGCGCACCACATGCGTGATGTCATCGCTGTCCAAGCAGCTGTAGGGCTGATCGTCCATGATCCCACTGATGGACTGTTCCTGGGCCTGCTTGAACAGGGAGGAGGCAGGGGCCACGTATGCGCCGGCGTAGTGATGCTCGGCGGGCTGGCCTTCAGTGGTTTCGGCCGCGACTTCGGCGGAGGCTTGCGCCTCGTAGGCCTTGGCGTTGCGTGCGGCCTTCTCCTTGGCACGGCTGGTGACGGTGAAGATGCAGATGATCAGGGCGACCAGCGAGATGGCGGCGCACAGCAGGTAGGAGAACGCGATGCCGCTGGCCGTGGCGGACTTCACACCCTGGGACATGTGCAAGGCGGTCACGGATGTTTCTGCGGTGACCAGAAGCGAGGTCGCAATGGCTGCCGCGATCTGGCGGCCGGTGTTGGCGATGGCGTTGCCATGGGCGATCATGTCGTTCGGCAAAGCGTTGACGCCCCAAGTGTTGATCGGCATGTTGGCGATAGCCTGACCGGATGCCTGCAATGCGCAGAACACGGCGACAAACAGCACTGATGTCCCGGTGTTGATGGTGCCGAGAAGACCAAGAGAGATGGTCATGAGCGCAAGGCCGCCGATGCCCACGCCTCGCGGGCCGAATTTGTCGAATGCGGCACCGGCGACCGGACTCAGGATGATGCCGACCGCCGCGGCGGGCAGCATGACCATGCCGGTGACGGTGGCGGATTGGCCGAGCACATTCTGGATGAAGATAGGCAACGTCACGTTGGTTGCGGCGACTGCGGCGTTGATCAGAGTGACCAGAATCGCGGAGTTGCGGAAGTTGCGGGTGGCAAGGGTGTCAACGCGCAACAATGGCTCATCGAGCTTGACTTGCTTGTATACGAATGCGACGAAGGCCACAAGACCAACGACGATTGAAATAATGACGACCGGACTGGCCCATCCCATCGTGGAAGCAGACGAGAAGCCATAGAGCAGGCCACCGAACGCGATGGTCGAAAGGATCACGGACAGGACGTTGAGCTTTGGGTTCTTCAACTCGCCGACGTTCTTGAGCATCATCGTGCCTCCGACAAGGATGACCAGTGCCACAACTGCGATGCCAATGAACATCGGGCGCCATCCGAAACTGTCAATCACCAGACCACCGACAACCGGGCCGATAGCCGGGCCGGCGGCCATGACGATACCGGCCATGCCCATGGCGGTGCCGCGCTTATCCGGCGGATAGACGAGCATCGGCACTACGGCGACCAATGGCAACAGCACGCCGGAGCCGGCGGATTGCAGTATGCGTCCGACGAGCAACAGCACGAAATTCGGCGCGACGGCACACAGCAGTGTGCCGACCATGAAAGTGGCAAGGGCTCCGGCGAAGAGCTTTCGGGTGGAGAATTTATCAATCAGATAGCCTGAAATCGGCACCATGATGCCCGATACCAGCATGTAGACGCTGGTCACCCACTGCACGGTGCCGGTGGTGATATTGAAATCACGCATCAGTGCCGGCAAGGCCGGTGACATGACGGTCTGGTTGAGCAGCGCGATGAACGAGCCGACGACGATCACGCCCACGATGATGAATCGGGTGTGCGGATCAATAGGCTTTACGGAACTGGCGGCGGACCCGAATTCCGCGGTTTTCTGTGAGGTCACAGCATTTCCTTCTGTTGGTAACGGTATGTGTGGGCGATCCGGCCCCATACTTGTGTCAAGACGCGGGGACACCGATGAGTCCGGGGTAAAGGAAAAGCCGCCATCCGTTCCGCATTCATATACGGCAAACGATTCGCGGCTTTGCGTAAGTTGATGGCTATGGTGAGCGATTCATGCGACGTCGACCGCGGATGGGCCATCGGTGCATCCCGGCATAAGGCGTGTCCCCGCTACACCAGCATCGAAAAAAGGGACATTTGTGGATTAGCAAACAGAACATTGCCGACGAACGACCCACGGCAGGTGCGTGCGATGAACATCGCGTAGCGATACAGGTTCATGGCATCTCCTTGACGGGTCTTCGTACGGCAGACATCGAGAAGCCTATCATCATTCAGATTGACGGTGAAACCCACGCATGCCCGACAATACACAAAATCTCCACAAAAGGATTGGGCTTACCGCATACGATCCGCCTGGGTAGCGGTCCGAGGATGAATCAGGGGCGAGCCAAG
The DNA here is from genome assembly GCA_036303765.1 of Collinsella sp. Classification (GTDB taxonomy): domain Bacteria; phylum Actinomycetota; class Coriobacteriia; order Coriobacteriales; family Coriobacteriaceae; genus Collinsella. The sequence goes on from JAXIZX010000209.1 coordinate 2,400, forward strand.
GGTTGCGTCTCGTGTTTCCGTCATGATGTCTGGCAAAATAGTGAAGCCGGACATGCGAGGCATCGACCGGAATCGGAAAGGGGCAAATCATGCGAGTTCTCGGCAATATCCTGTGGATCATTCTTGGTGGGTTGGCCATCGCAATCGGATGGGCATTGGTGGGACTGATTCTGTGCATCTCCATCATCGGCATCCCGCTCGGCATTCAAGCGTTCAAGATGGCGGGACTCACCCTGACGCCGTTTGGCAAAACCGTGCAATACGGCGGCGGAGTCGGCTCTGCCTTGGCCAACATCCTGTGGGTGGTGCTGGTCGGCTGGTGGATGGC
>JAXIZX010000210.1:0-3360 GCA_036303765.1 Collinsella sp.
AGGACGAGTTTGGCATCCAGCTCGATACCGAGGAGAACCCCAAGACGGTCGGCGAGTTCGCCGATACGGTCGAGGCGGCATTGGAGAAGTAGAGATGCTCAAGACTCCTCTCTGCGATCTGCTCGGTATCGAAAAGCCCGTGTTCCAGGGCGGTATGGCCTGGATTGCCGACGCCTCATTGGCGTCCGCAGTGTCCGAGGCGGGCGGCTTGGGGATTATCGCGGCCATGAACGCCGACGCCAACTGGCTGCGCGACCAGATTCACGAGCTGCGCGCCAGGACGGATAAGCCCTTTGGCGTGAACGTCATGCTCATGAGCCCGTTTGCCGACGAGGTCGCGCAGGTTGTGATTGACGAGCGGGTACCGGTCGTCGTGACGGGTGCCGGCAATCCCACCAAGTACATGAAGGCGTGGAACGAGGCGGGCATCAAGGTCATCCCGGTCGTTGCCTCGGTGGCGCTGGCGCGCCTCGTGGCACGTCGTGGAGCCACGGCGGTTGTTGCCGAGGGTACCGAATCGGGCGGCCATATTGGCGAGACCTCGACGATGGCACTGGTGCCGCAGGTCGTCGATGCGGTTGACATTCCCGTCGTGGCCGCCGGCGGTATTGCCGACGGCCGCGGCGTGGCGGCCGCCTTTATGCTGGGCGCCGAAGGCGTGCAAGTGGGTACGCGCTTTCTGGTCGCAGACGAGTGCACCGTCTCGGAGCAGTACAAAGAGATGGTCCTGAAGGCCAACGACACTTCAACGCGTGCGACCGGTCGCTCGACGGGACATCCAGTGCGCGCCCTCAAGAGCCCCTTCACCAACGCCTATGCCAAGAGCGAGGGTTCCGGCGCGAGTGCCGAGGAGCTCGGTGCTATGGGAACCGGTGCGCTGCGTAAGGCCGCCAAGGACGGCAACTACGAAGAGGGTTCGTTTTTGTGTGGACAGATTGCCGGCATGGTCAACGAGCGCCAGAGCGCACGCGAAATCGTTGACGACCTGGTCGATGGCGCCGAGCACGTCCTGAAGGGTGCGTGCGCATGGGTGGCGTAGCGTTTTTGTTTGCCGGCCAGGGTGCCCAGCACCCCGCGATGGGCGTCGACTTGATCGAGACATCGCCGGCGGCCGCCGAGGTGTTCGCCATTGCCGACGAGGTGCGCCCGGGGACCAGCGAGCAATGCCGGAGTGCCTCCAAGGAGGAGCTCTCGCAGACCGAGAACACGCAGCCGTGCGTGTTCGTTCACGACCTAGCAGCGGCTGCCGCCCTGCGTGGGCGCGGCGTGGTACCTGCCGCCTGTGCGGGATTCTCGCTGGGCGAGGTCGCCGCGCTCACCTTTGCGGGGGCGTTCGATACGCGAGCGGGCTTTGAGCTCGTGTGCGAGCGCGCGGCGCTGATGGCCGCGGCTGCCGAGCGCCATCCGGGCGGCATGCGCGCCGTCATCAAGCTCGATGCGGCGCAAGTCGAGGGCCTGGCAAAACAGGCCGGCGAGGACTGCTGGCCAGTCAACTACAACAGCCCACAGCAGACGGTTGTGGCCGGAGCGCCCGAGGCGCTGCAGGAGCTCGACGTCCTAGTAAAAGAGGCTGGCGGCCGCGCCATGAAGGTCGCGGTGTCGGGTGCATTTCATAGCCCCTATATGGCCGAGGCGACCTGTGGCCTTGCCGCATATATTGAGGCCGGTCACGCGCCGTCCCCGTTGCTCATTCCTGTTTTGGCAAATATGACAGCGGCGCCCTATCCGGCGGATCCCCAGACGGCATCGGATGTCTTGGCCAATCAGGTGAGCCATGCCGTACGCTGGGTCGATACGCTGCATGCTCTGCAGGATCAAGGCATCGACACATTTATTGAGGTCGGCCCCGGCAAAACGCTGTCCGGCCTGGTCAAGCGTACGCTGAGCGACGTTCGTGTGTATTCGTGCGAGACGGCCGAGCAGGTCGCAGCTATTGCCGACGAGCTCGCATAGTCCACAGGGCTGTAACCCGAAAGGAATGACATGGGCAACTTGAACAATGGCGCGCTCGAGCGCAACGACTCACGTCGCGTGGCACTGGTCACGGGCGGCTCGCGGGGTATCGGCCGCGCCTGCGCTATCGGTCTGGCGGAGGATGGCTACGATATCGCCGTCGTCTATGCCGGCAGCGTCGATGCGGCGCGCGAGACGTGCGACGCCTGCGAGGCGGCTGGCGCCACGGCGCGCTCATATCAATGCGACGTGGCCGACCCCGCTGCCGTCAACGCGTGCGTGGAAGCGGTCCTCAACGACTTTGGCTCCATTTGGGCGCTCGTCAACAACGCTGGCATCACCCGCGATGGCCTGCTCATGCGCATGGGCGATGACGCCTTCGATCGCGTGCTCGATGTCAATCTTAAAGGAACGTTTAACACGACGCGCGCGCTCACCAAGACCTTTATGCGCCAGCGCGGCGGCTGCGTCGTCAACATGAGCTCGGTCGTGGGCCTGATGGGCAATGCCGGGCAAGCCAACTACGCTGCCTCCAAGGCGGGCGTGATAGGGCTTACCAAGGCGGTGGCGCGCGAGCTTGCGCCCCGCGGCGTACGAGTGAACGCGGTCGCCCCCGGGTTTGTCGAGACGGATATGACGGCAAAGCTCTCGGAGAAGGTGCGCGCGGCAACCGAGGAGCAGATTCCCCTAAAGCGCATGGCGCGCCCCGAGGAAGTGGCCGGCGTGGTGCGCTTTTTGGCAAGCGATGCGGCTGCCTACATTACGGGCGAGGTCGTACGCGTCGACGGCGGAATGGCGATGTAGAAACCAGGGCCGAAGAACGGCTTGGATGAGGAGACCATGATGGAACAGAGAGTTGCAATCACCGGTATCGGTGCCGTGTCGCCGCTCGGCAACACCGCGCTTGCCACCTGGGCGGCAATGTGTGCTGGCACGTGCGGCATCGGCCCGATCACGCACTTCGATACCGATGCGTTTGCCGTCAAGGTGGCAGCCGAGGTCAAGGGCTTTGACGGCAACGAGTACTTTGGCAAGCGTGACGCCAAGCATCTGGACCCCTGCGTTCAGTTTGCGATGGCGGCTTCGGACGAAGCCATGCACGATGCGGGCTTTGATGTCGAAGGCGCCATCGATCGCGAGCGCCTGGGCGTCTACGTGGGCTCGGGCGTGGGCGGCATGACGACGCTCGTCGACAACGTCCATACGATTGCCGAACGTGGGCCCCGCCGCGCATCGCCCTATATGATCGCGATGATGATCCCCAACATGGCATCGGGCAATATCGCAATCCGCCACAAGGCAAAGGGCCCGACCCTGCCCGTGGTGACCGCGTGCGCAACCTCGGCCCATGCGGTGGGCGAGGCGTTCCGCGCCATCAAGCACGGCTATGCCGATGCGATTCTCGCC
>JAXIZX010000211.1:0-2714 GCA_036303765.1 Collinsella sp.
GCGCCACGTCGTCGCCGAGCAGCTCGACAAGCGTGGCAGGCTCAATGTAGCCTGCGCGGCAGGGCTGCACCAGGTCGACAGTAAAGCCGGCGGCACGAAGCAGCGGCAGGTTGTCCAGAATCGAATCGTGCTCGATGGCCGAAACGATTACACGATCGCGCTTGCGATCGCGCTGACGAGCGCCCTCGGCAAGACCGAGCAGCGCCAGCTGGTTGGCCTCGGTGCCGCCGTTGGTAAGGATGATCTCGGACGGGCGAACGCGTGCGCCAAAGCTGCGCGCGATCTCGCGACGGGCAACTTCCAGGCGTGCGGCGGCCTTGCGTCCGAGCGAATGTAGCGAGTTGGGGTTGACGCCGGCAAGCTCGCTGTCGTCGTACTCGCGCTGCGCAAGGAGCGCCTCGGCGCGCATGGGCGTCGAGGCGGCATAGTCAAGATTCACGGGTATGCGGTTTTGACCTGCGGTCATAAGGGTTTATGCCTCCTGTGCGGCCTCTTTGCCCAGCTTCTGCAGCAGTGCAACCTCGGCGGCGGGATCTTCGGACTTAAATACGGCGGAGCCGGCTACGAGCACGTTGGCGCCGGCCTTGACGACCTCGGCGATGTTCTTGGAAGAGATACCGCCATCGACCTCGATCAGGGGCGACACGCCGTGGCGCTCGCACATGGCCGTAAGCTCGTGAAGTTTGGCGATGGTACCGGGGATAAAGCTCTGGCCTCCAAAGCCAGGGTTCACGCTCATCAGCAGCACCATATCGACGACGTCGATGATGCTCTCGAGTACGCACACAGGGGTGGCGGGGTTGAGCACCACGCCGGCCTTGACGCCGCGCTGCTGCAGATGGGTGAGCGTGCGGTGCAGGTGCGTGGAAGCCTCGTAGTGCACGGTGATCATGTCGGCACCGGCGTCTGCGTACCAATCGACCGTCTCGTCGGGGTTCGACACCATCAGGTGCGCGTCGACCGGCACATCGCTGGAGCGCTTGACGGCCTTGAGGATATCGACGCCAAAGGTCAGGTTGCCAGTAAAGTGACCATCCATGACGTCGAAGTGCACGTAGTCGGCACCGGCGATCTTGTCGAGCTCGCCCTTGAGGTTGGCCATGTCGGCCGAAAGGACGGATGGAGCGATTTTGATGGAACCCATAGTAGTAGCCTTTCTGCGCTAGTCGGCGAGTCCGTAGAACTCTTGAGAGGGGACGCGGTCGGTGAGAATCTCGAGCGCCCTATCCAAAGTAACACCGTTGTAGAGCGTTTGCTCCACGGCAAAGGTGAGCGGAATGTCTACGCCCAGTGAACGGGCGAGTTCGCTGACACTGCGAGCCGCGACGGCACCCTCGACCACCATATGCGTGCGCGCCTGGTACTCGTCGAGCGAAACGCCGTGGGCAAACTCGAAGCCAAAGGTGCGGTTGCGCGAATGCTCTGAAGTGCAGGTGGCGATAAGGTCGCCCATGCCGGCAAGCCCCATGCAGGTCATGGCTTGACCGCCGCGTGCGTGTACCAGGCGGCTGATCTCGGCCAGACCGCGCGTCATGATGAGGGCGAGCGTGTTATCGCCCGCACCCGAGCCGGCGGAGATGCCGCATACGATAGCGATGACGTTTTTCATGGCGCCGCAGACCTCGACGCCCGTCATGTCCTGCGACAGGTAGATGCGGAAGGCCGTGGAAAGCAACAGCTCCTTAAAGGTCTCCCCCACCTGCTGGTCTTCACTGGCGATGACGGCGGCCGAAAGCCCGCCGCGGCAGATTTCCTCGGCATGGTTGGGGCCCGAAAGCGCCGCCACGCGCGACTCGTTGCCGATCTCGCTGGCGATGACCTCGCTCATGAGCAGGCCGGACTCGGGCTCGATTCCCTTGGTGAGGCACAGAACCGGCGTCTCGTCCGCGATGAACGGCGCCGCCTGGTGGCAGACGCCACGCAGGTGCGTCGAAGGCACGGCAAAGATGATGGCCTCGGCGCCGTCGAGCGCCTGGGCCAAGTCCGTCGTGGCGACAACGTTTTCCGGTAGCACGTAGTCCACCAGATAGCGGGGATTACGGTGCTCGCCGTTAATGCCAGCTGCCGTCTGCTCGCTATGGGCCCACATGGTCACGCGCTCGGCTCGCGCGGCGGCAAGGCCGGCAACGGCGGTTCCCCAGGAGCCGGAGCCAATCAGCGCAACATTCATGACTCTCTCCTAATTATCGTCGGGTTCGGTGACGCGCTTGGTGAACGAGAGCTTGGACTCCTTACCGGCCATGAGCTTTTGGATATTTGAGCGATGGGCCCACACCACGGTGATGCCGATCATCGCCATGCAAAACTTGAGGCCCAGGCTGCTGTACGGAAAGACCGCGCAGGCAGCGATGGGAAGTCCGATGGCAGCTGCGAGCGAGCCCACCGACACAAACTTGGTGATGGCGACGGCCACGATAAACATGCCCAGCAGCGACAGGCCAATGGGCCAGTACCAGGCAAGAATCACGCCGAGGCCCACGGCGATACCCTTACCGCCGTGGAAGTTAAGGTAGGGCGAGAAGATGTGTCCCCATACGGCAGCCAGGCAGATGACGCCGAGCATCCAGTCGCCGGCGGCACCGGGAGCCATAATGCTCACAGGGAAGCCATAGCCCACGCTCGCGATGAGCGGACGGGCGATAAGGACGCAGATGGCGCCCTTAAGGCAGTCGAGCAGCAGCGTGAGCGCGGCCACCTTGGGGCCGGCCACGCGC
>JAXIZX010000212.1:0-4397 GCA_036303765.1 Collinsella sp.
GAATGTTGTGATGGTTTGTATGCTGAGGATGGGCTTGGGAAGCCGGTCTTGCTCGAAGCGACCTGTCCTGTCGTACGGGTGTCGGCATGATTCTCTCGTGGGGTATTATGTTTTCCGAAGAATAAAACGCCGCGTGAGGGGGGGACTGCGTGGACGGGCACGTGCAACATGACGGCTTTGGTCGCGATATCAACTACCTGCGCATTGCCGTTACCGACAAGTGCAATTTTCGCTGCATTTACTGCATGCCGGCCGATGGCGTGGCGCCCCGCGCGCACGACGAGCTGCTCAGCGCCGAGGAAATCGCCCGCTTTGTGCGCCTGGTGGCGGGGGAGGGCATTCGCCGCGTGCGCCTGACGGGCGGCGAGCCGCTGGTCAGCCGCCGTATCATCCCGCTCATTCGCGACATCCGCGCGATCCCGCAGATCGAGGACATCTCGCTCACCACCAACGGCGCCCTGCTGCCCAAGCTAGCGCCACAGCTCAAAGACGCCGGGCTTAACCGCGTCAACATCTCGCTCGACACGCTCGACCCCTCGCTGTTTGGAAAGATCACGCGTCTGGGTCGGCTCGAGCAGACCATGGCTGGCATCGACGCGGCGCTGGCTTGGGGCTTTGAGCCCGTTAAGGTCAACTGCGTTGTGGTGCGCCGGCTCAACCAGGATGTGGCGGCCCTCGCGCGACTCACGCTCGACCGCCCCATCCACCTGCGCTTTATCGAATATATGCCCATCGGCGACGAGCACACGAGCTCGCATTGCGCTGTGGACCCGCATGCCCCCGCGCTCAGTCCCGAGCTGTGGGACGCGAGCGATACCGTGCCGAGCGACGAGCTGCGGGCGCGCATCAATGCCGGGGCCACCGCGGCGGGACTGGGCGAGCTCGAGCCGCTCGACATCAACGACGCTCCTGCTGGTGCGGGCCCTGCGCGCTATTGGCACTTTCCGGGTGCGGCGGGAACGGTTGGCTTCATCAGCGCCATGTCCAACCATTTTTGCGCGAATTGCAACCGTCTGCGCCTGACGGCCGATGGCAACGTGCGTCCGTGCCTGTTCAGCGATGCCGAGTATTCGGTGCGCGACGCCCTGCGCCGTGGTGATGAAATGCAGGTACTTTCGATTTGGCGCGATGCCGTGGTCCACAAACCGCAGGAACACGCGATAATTGAGGGCACGCAACGATTTATGTCCCAAATCGGAGGATGATCATATGGCCAAGAGCAGGTACGCCGATGCCACCAAGGCCGCTCGCAGGGCCGCGATGTCTGCCCACAAAGTCACGGCTGCGGCGAATGCTGGCAACGCAGACGCGTCTGCGCAGTCGACTGCCAGCGCTGCCACCGAGCCCGCCCGCGACGCCCGTCGTGACGAGCTGACGCACGTGGACGCCAAGGGCGAGGTGCGCATGGTCGACGTGTCCGACAAGGCCGAGACCCATCGCATCGCCATCGCCGAGGGCACCATCCTCATGCACCCCGAGACGCAGGCCATGGTGCTGCAGGACCGCGCAAAAAAGGGCGACGTGCTTGCCTGCGCGCGCGTGGCGGGCATTATGGCCATCAAGCGCACGAGCGACATCATCCCCATGTGTCATCCGCTGCTCATTACCAAGAGCAAGTGCGACATTGCGCCCATCGCTCCGGCGGGGACGCCGACCGAGGACGTGCCCGAGGGCTGGGCGCCGGCGCGCGCGGACGGACAAGTTGGCTTTCACGTACTGGTTACGGCGGGCGTGACGGGCAAGACGGGTATCGAGATGGAGGCTCTGACCGGCGCGAGCGCCGCGTGCCTAACGATCTATGACATGTGCAAGGCCGTCGATCGCGGCATGGAGATCGTCGATGTTCGCCTGCTGCACAAGGAGGGCGGCCGCTCGGGCGTATGGGACCGCGCAGAGCGTCAGGCCGCTGCCGTTGAGTCTGTGGCCGTTGACGGTGCCGCGCCCGCGAGCGCGCCCGTCGCCGTCGCACCCGCAGCTCCGACACCGGCCGTCCCCGCGATCGCGTTTATCGGCTACCAGAACTCGGGCAAGACCACACTTGTCGAGAAGGTTATCGCCGAGCTCACCCGCCGCGGCCTGCGCGTGGGTTCGCTCAAACATCACGGGCACCACGGTTTCGACATTGACGTACCCGCCAAGGACACCTGGCGCCATCACCAAGCCGGCTCCAAACACGTGGGCCTCATCTGCGCCACGCGCTGGGCGGAGTATGCCGACACGCGCGAGGAGGACGAGATGCCCGCGTGCGAGCTGCTGTCGCGTTACAACGATGTCGACGTGGTGATCATCGAGGGCTACAAGACCGAGGGCTTCGACAACATTGTCGTCGCGCGCTCCGGTGTCGACCGTCTGCGCGGCAAGAGCTCGCTCGACCTGGTCGACGGTCACACGCTGGCCCTTGCCTGCAACGAAGCCCTGGCACGTCAGGCATTCGATGCCGGCTTTGCGACCCGAGCCATCAACATCAACGACGCCCGAGCCATCTGCGACCTTATCCAAGACCATCTGGCCTAAAACCTGCCAAAAAGGGACAGGTTTGTTTTGGCAGGTTTTATCTGGGCAAACCTCACTTCCACCACAAAGGGGCCAGGCACCTTTGTGGTGGTTTTTACTTTAGTAGATGTGTGGGACATGCCTTACAATCTACCAAGTAGTTCATACTGAGCGAAAAACGGAGAGAAGGGTCCTGATGCGTCCTTAATGTTTCATGCGGATAGATTGATTTGACAGACGGTGGCGAATACCCACCGCCCGTATTCGTATGAAACAAGGAGTCTCCATGCTTGCATCTCTTCTCTCAAAACCTCAACCTTCGCTGTCCATGCAGGCCAAGCGCCTGGTAGCGATGCGCTTTCTCATCTACACCGGGTTTCAGACCAGCTACTTTATCGGCGTCATCGGAACGCTTACCTATGCGGACGATGCCTCGGTCGTGGCGACATCGCTGGCCGTCCTTTTTATGAACGTCTTCGTAATCTTGGGGTCCTTTGCGGGTGGCGCGGCGCTCGACGCCTGGGGTCCGCGCCGTCATTTCTTGCTGAGCATCGTGGGCACGCTGGCAACCGGCGCGGCAATCCTCGCCTTTGGCAGCGCGACCGGCATCGTCCTGCTCGGCGCGGTGCTCCTGGGCTTCGTGATGGGGTTCGCCCAGCCCATCGCCACGTCCTATCCGGCCTACCTCACCGACGATCCTGCCGAGCTCAAAGACATTAACTCCGCCATTGCCATGTTCTCAAACGTGAGTATCATCGTTGGCCCCACGCTGGGCGGCTTTGTCGCGGCGGCTGCGTCGTCGCGCGCGGTGTTTGTGCTCATGATGATTTTTACCGTACTGGCGCTCGTCGTCGGTTGGGACTTTGGGCCGCAGACCAGCCATGTCGCCGGGCATGCGGATGCCGATTCGGCAGAGGAAGGGGAGCGTGCGGGACAAAGCTCCAACCCCAGCACGTCCACCCGCGCAACCTTCGCGACCAGCATCAAGACAGTCTTTACCAACAGCGTTCTCGCCCTACTGTTCTGCATCATCTTTCTTTCGAACTTCGGCTATGGCGCCTTTGACCCGCTGGAGTCGTTCTTCTACCGCGATATTCTGCACGTCGGTGTCGAATGGATGGGCTGGCTCTCGTCGGCCAGCGGTGTGGGCGCGGTGCTGGGCGCCGTGGCCGCGCTCCGCTTGCCGCCGCACTTGGTCAACCTTAAGACGCTGCTTGTGGCGCTTATGTCCGTGGGTCTGGGAAGTTTGCTCTATGTGGGGACACCGTACGTGGGTGTAGCCCTCGTCGGCCAGATTGCACTGGGCATAGCTTGGGGCATCGTCAACCCGCTCCACAACACGATCGTGCAAACGACGGCCCCGCTCGAGCAGCTCGGTCGCGTGAACTCGGTCATGGGCTTTGGCAATATGTTCGCCGGCGTGGCCCCGCTGGCTATTGCCCCGTGGCTGGCGGCGACGTTTGGCGTGCAGCAGACGCTCGTAGGGGCGGGCATGGTCGTGACGGCGGTTCCCGCGGCGTTGCTGCTGTTTGGTCGCCGGCACTTTGATCGTGCCGCAAGGCAGTAAAAACCATCACAACATTCAGCGAAAATCGCGATTTTGCCGAAAAGCGTCGAATGTTGTGATGGTTTGCGCCCCGGGCCAGGCCGCCCTTCGGGTTCGGCCACCACAAAAAGGGCCAGGCACCTTTGTGGCGATCGGGCCCCAACGGCCTGCGCCTTGGTATACCATGTACGCCGTTCACGAATACACCCCACATCGCCGCACAACCCAGAAAGGCCCCCCATTACAGTCTGAAGTGGGCCACCGATAAATTTCGATGGCGAGCATTCGGCGCATTGTCTACGATACGGGCAAGCCCCGAGGGGCCGCCGATCGGGCGCCTCCGGATGGCCGTCTGCCC
>JAXIZX010000213.1:0-6181 GCA_036303765.1 Collinsella sp.
CATCCTGGGTTGTACGGGCTCCATCGGCACCCAGGCGCTCGATGTGTGCCGCCAGCATGCCGATCGCCTGCAGGTGACGGCGCTGTCCGTTAACTCCAGCACCTCCGAGCTCGTTGCCGCTGCCCGCGAGTTCTCGGTTTCGGCGGTTGCCGTGGCCGATGTCGCTCATGGCGATGACGCCGTGCTGCAGGAGTTGCCCGAGGGAACGAAGCTCGGCGTTGGCGCGCAGGCGGTTTGCGAGCTCGCGCGTCGCGACGATGTCGACTGCGTGCTCGTCGCTATTGTGGGCGCCGCCGGTCTCGAGGCGAGCCATGCGGCTTTGACCTCGAATAAGCGCCTTGCCCTTGCCAACAAGGAGTCCCTCGTCGTCGGTGGCGACTTGCTTATGCCGTTGGCGCAACCGGGCCAGCTTATTCCAGTCGACTCTGAGCACTCCGCCATCTACCAGTGCTATCTGGGGGAGGACCCGCGCGAGGCTCATTGTATTTGGCTCACCTGCTCGGGCGGTCCGTTCTTTGGCCGCACGCGCGACGAGCTCAATCGCGTGACGCGTGCCGATGCCCTCGCACATCCCACGTGGGCCATGGGTGCCAAGATCACCATCGACTCCGCCACCCTCATGAACAAGGGCCTGGAGCGCATTGAGGCCATGCATCTGTTTAACTGCGACCTCGATTTCATTAACGTGGTCGTGCAGCGTCAGTCCAAGATTCACTCTATGGTCGAGTTCGCCGACGGCTCCGTGATGGCGCATCTCGGTGCTTCCGACATGCGTATTCCCATCCAGTTCGCGTTCTCGTATCCCGAGCGTTGGGATACCCCGGCGCCTCGTATCGATTTCCGCGAGCTGGGGCAGCTCACGTTTGATGCTGCCGACATGGATACCTTCCGCTGTCTGGCACTGGCCGAACGTGCCGGCAAGACGGGTGGCACCATGCCGTGCGTGCTCAATGCCGCCAACGAGGTCGCCGTCGATGCCTTCCTGCACGATGGTTGCAGCTTTACCGATATCGATCGCATTGTGGAATCCTGCATGGATTCCCACGATTTGCAGGCGGTCGATTCGTTTGAGCAGCTTCGCGACATCGATGCATGGGCGCGTGAAAAGGCTGCGCAGGTGCTCGCCGCAACCCGTTCCTAACCCATAAGGATTGCTTTTTCGTTTTATGGATACTGTTCTGAGCGTTCTCTCATCGGTCTTTTGGGGCCTGCTGATGCTTTCCGTCCTTGTGTTTTTGCACGAGGGCGGCCACTTTTTGGCGGCGCGTGCCTGCGGCGTCCGTGTGACCGAGTTCTTTTTGGGCCTGCCGTGTCGCTTTGACATCCATTACACGTCACGTCGCATTGGAACCAAGTTTGGCGTGACCCCGCTGCTGCTGGGTGGCTACGCTGCCATCTGCGGTATGGATCCGACCGACGTCTCGTGCGCCGATCGCGTGCTCGCGGCTATCTATCGTCATGGTCGCGTGACCGTGGCCGACCTTGCCGCCGAGCTCGAGCTATCCGAGGAGGTTGTGCTCGAGGCATGCGCCTTGCTCTTGGGTTGGGGCTCTATCGCGCCTTGGTATGAGGAAGGGGAGAAGCCCTCGCCGAGCTACTATCCCACCAAGTATCAGACGCTGCCGCGAGATGCGGCGGGTTACACCACCTTTGACGGCCGCCGTTTCGATCGCGAACATTCAACTTTCGAGGGCGATGTGTGGGAGCTGCCGTGCGGCGAGGCCGAGTTCCTTGCACAAGAGCGTTCGCACACCTATCTTGGCCAGGGTTTTCTCAAGCGCGCCTTTATGCTGCTCGCGGGCATTATTGTCAATATCTTGACAGGCTTTTTGCTCCTTATGAGTATCTATTCCATTGCGGGTGTCACCGTGCCGATGGATACCAACGTGATCGGTCAGGTTGACGAGGGGTCTATTGCCGCCAAGGCGGGTATCGAGGGCGGCGACGCGATCCTTTCGGTTGACGGAGTATCGTGCTCTACCTTGATGGACGTTTACGATGCCATCGGCAAGGCCGCCGGTAAGGACGATATCGCCATTGAGTATGAGCGCGACGGCAAGCAGCATTCGACCTCGGTTGCGCTCAAAGAGGACGAGCGCCTAGGTGTGTATGCCTCTACGCAGGTGGTCCGTTTAGACCCCATCACGTCGGCTCGCCTTTCGTTCTCCTATGTCGTGCAGACAGCGGAGGGCGTGATGCGCCTGCTCCAGCCGCAGCATACGATGGAGATTCTCGATCAGTCTTCTTCGATCGTGGGCATTAGCGTTATGTCCTCACAGGCTGCTGCTGCCGGCCCTGCCACGTTCCTTTCGTTTGCCGCCCTCATTTCGTTCTCGCTTGGCTTTATGAACCTGCTGCCCATCCCACCACTCGATGGCGGCAAGCTGGTCATCGAGATCATTCAAAAGATTGCTGGCCGCGAGCTTCCGCTCAAGGTCCAGACGATTGTGAGCCATGTGGGCATCGCGCTCTTTGTGCTGCTGTTTGTCTATATGCTTCGTTCCGACGTCCTTCGATTTATCCTGTAGAGGAGTGTTTGGATTGTCTTTTTCCCATCCTTTGCCGCGCGAGTTGACGCGCCCCGTGCATGTGGGCGGTGTGCAGATCGGTGGCGGCGCGCCGGTGGTGGTCCAATCCATGACCTGCACCGATACCGCTGACGCCCAGGCAACGCTTGCGCAAGTGTGCGCGTTGGCGCAGGCTGGCTGCGATATCGTGCGTGTGAGCGTGCCCACCGAGGCCGCGCTTGAGGGTTTCCGCACCATCTGTGCCGAGTCTCCGGTGCCGATCGTCGCCGATATTCACTTTAACCATAAGCTCGCCATCGGCGCCGTCGAGGCTGGTGCCGCCAAGCTTCGCATCAATCCCGGCAATATCGGCGATTGGGCTAAGGTCGATGCCGTGATCGATGCCGCGGGCGCCGCTGGGTGCGCGATTCGTATCGGCGTCAATGCCGGTTCGCTCGAGCAGGATATCGCCGAGCGCGACGACCTCACGCAGCCCGAAAAGCTCGTGATGTCGAGCGAGCGCTTCGTCAAGCACTTTGAGGACCGCGGTTTTACGAACATTGTGCTTTCGGCCAAGGCCCATAGCGTGCAAACGACGCTTGATACCTATCGAGCCCTGTCGCGTGAGATTCCCCACGTTCCGCTTCACCTGGGCGTGACGGAGGCGGGGACCAAGCTCCAGGGCACCATCAAGAGCTCTGTAGGCTTGGGTATCTTGCTTTCCGAAGGCATTGGCGACACCATGCGTGTGTCGCTCACAGCCGATCCGGTTGAGGAGCCGCCGGTTGCCTGGGGTATTCTGCAGTCGTTGGGCCTGCGTCGCCGTGGCCCCGAGATTGTCTCGTGCCCCACGTGCGCCCGCTGCCAGGTTAACTTGATTCCCATTGCCGAGGAGGTTACCGAGCGGCTTAAGAACTATACCGCGCCGCTTTCGATTGCCGTTATGGGATGTGCCGTTAATGGCCCCGGCGAGGCTTCTGATGCCGACCTGGGCGTTGCTTGCGGACGTGGTCAGGCCTTGCTCTTTTCGCATGGCCAGATCATTGGTAAAGTAGCTGAGGACCAAATTGTCGACGCGCTTATGGCCGAGGTCGACAAGCTTATTGAGGAGAAATAAATGACCCGAGCAATGTATATGTCTAAGCTTTATGCGCCGACGCTTAAAGAGGATCCGGCGGACGCTGAGCTCGCCAGCCACCGCCTGCTGCTCCGTGCCGGCATGATCCGCAAGGAGGCCGCCGGTTTGTATTCCTACCTGCCGCTTGCTTGGCGCTCGATCCGCAAGATCGAGAACATCGTGCGCGACGAGATGGACGCCGCCGGCGCCCAGGAGCTTATGATGCCTATCATGGTCGACGCCGAGTTGTGGCGCGAGTCCGGCCGCATCGACGCCTATGGCAAGGAGCTTGTGCGCTTTGACGACCGTCATGGTCGCGAGTTCGTCCTGGGCCCCACGCACGAGGAGACCGTCACGGCCCTGGTGCGCAATGAGCTGCGCTCCTACAAGCAGCTGCCCGTTAACCTCTACCACATCCAGGATAAGTTCCGCGACGAGTTCCGCCCCCGCTTTGGCCTGATGCGCGGTCGCGAGTTCATCATGAAGGACGCCTACAGCTTCTCCGCCACGCAGGAGAGCCTGCAGGAGGAGTACGACAAGATGAAGCAGGCCTACGCTAACATCTGCGAGCGCTGCTATATCAAGGCCCTGCCCGTTGTTGCCGACTCCGGTGAGATCGGTGGCGATACCTCCGTCGAGTACATGGCTTTGGCCGACGCCGGCGAGGCTTCGCTCGTCTACTGCGACGATTGCGGCTTTGCTGCCGATGACGAGGCGGCAAGCACCAAGGTCGTCGTGACCGAGGGTCCTGGTGACGGTACGCTCACCAAGGTTGAGACTCCGGGCATGGGCACCATTGAGGCTGTTGCTAAGTTCTTTGGGTTCCCCGAGAATGGCACGCGCAAGTCGCTGGCACTCATCGACGCCGAGGGCAAGCCGGTTGTGGCCATTGTTCCGGGCGATCACGAGCTCAACGATTGCAAGGCCGAGCATGTCTTTGGCAAGGGCTATCGCATGATGACCGACGATGAGCTTCAGGCGAACGGTCTGCATAAGGGCTTTATCGGACCGGTTAACCTGCCTGAGGGCATTCGTCTGGTGTGTGACGAGAGCCTGCGCGAGTCCAAGCAGTGGGCCTGCGGTGCCAATGAGGTCGACTATCACTTTACCGGGGCCTGCCCCGAGCGCGACTTTACCGTCGACGAGTGGGCCGACCTGGTCACCGTCGTTGCCGGCGACCCCTGCCCGCACTGCGGCAAGCCGCTCTCCGCTGCCCGCGGCATCGAGGTCTCTCAGGTCTTCCAGCTTGGCACCAAGTATTCCGAGGCCATGGGTGCCACCTTTATGGACGAGGACGGCAAGGAGAAGCCGCTCATCATGGGTTGTTACGGCGTGGGCGTGTCCCGCTCGCTCGCTGCCGTTGTGGAGCAGCACAACGACGAGCACGGCATCGTCTGGCCGGTCTCCGTTGCCCCGTACGAGGTCGCGGTGATTCCGCTTGATCCCAAGAAGGAAGAGTGCGCTACCGTCTGCGAGCAGATTGTTGATGGCTTGTGTGCCGAGGGTATCGAGGTCGTCGTCGACGATCGCGACGAGCGTCCCGGCTTTAAGTTTGCCGACAACGACCTTATGGGCTTCCCGTATCAGGTTGTTCTGGGTAAGCGTGGCCTTAAGAATGGCACCGTTGAGCTCAAGGACCGTGCCACGGGCGAGCGCGAGGACGTGGCGATCGACGAGGTCGTCGCCAAGGTTGCCGAGCTTGTTAAGGCAGCCCGCCGTTAATCGAAGATTTCGCTTGTAGTTCGATATGTGGGACGGCCCCGCATTTCTCCAGATCGGGGAGATGCGGGGCCGTCCTTTTATCTTACAGCATTCTCAATATCTAAAAGGAAAACCCCACAGCCCATATGAGCTGCGGGGTTTTTCTTGTGCCTCCGATGCGAAATAAATCGCTCAGATATTACTGATAATCGACGACGTCGATCCAGTTCTTCAGGAACTCATCGTTCACGTTGCGCTTACGAGCGAGCTCGGAAGCGGCGACAATGCTCGTCCACTGACGCACGACCTGCATGGGCATGTCGGCGCGGTCGCAGTAGAGCTCCAGGTAGGCCTCAGCCTGATCCTTGCTGTTGAGGGCGAAGAGCAGGTAGGTGGTGGCAACGTCGGCAGCAGGGGAGCCCTGGGTGGCGTGTGCCCAGTCGCACACATAGAGCTGGCCGTCGTCGCCGACGATGATGTTGGAGGGGTTGAAGTCGCCGTGGCAGACCTTGAACTCCTTGGTCATGCCGTCCAGACGCTCCTGAAGGTTGTAGCGCGTGGTGGCATTGAGCTGATCAAGGCTGTCGATCATGCGGGCGTACTTGTCGCGCTGACGGTTGAGCAGCGGGGAGGTGTAGCCGTGGATCTCGATCTGGAGGTCGACGAACATCTCGAGGTACTCACCAAAGCGCTGGGGCTCGGCAGTCATCTTCTCGGCAAGGGTGGTGCCCGGAACCTTCTCGGTCACGAGCGCCCAGCCGTTGGCGTTCTCGAGCTGGGAAACCTCGAGAGCCTTGGGGCTGCGGATGCCGCACTCATTGATGCGGGCAAGATTCAAAGCCTCGTTGAACACGTC
>JAXIZX010000214.1:0-1566 GCA_036303765.1 Collinsella sp.
AGGGTAAAGTCGACCTCGGCGCCCTCGGAGCGACCGATCCAGTTAGCCTGCATCTGCTTGACGCGCTCGGGCCAGCCGGGGAGCTTCTCCAGGTCGTCGAGCAGCTCTTGGGAGTACTCGGTGATCTTGAAGTACCACTGCTCCAGGTCGCGCTTCTCGGGCTCGGTGCCGCAGCGCCAGCACTTACCCTCGGTGACCTGCTCGTTGGCCAGAACGGTCTTGCAGTTAGGACACCAGTTGACCGGGTTCTTCTTGCGGTAGACCAGGCCCTTTTCCCACAGCTTCTCAAAGATCCACTGACCCCAGCGGTAGTAGTCGGGGCTGCAGGTCTTGACCATGCGATCCAGATCGTAGGAGAAGCCCATGCGCTTCATCGTGGCGAGCGCCTGGTCCATGTTCTTATACGTCCAGGCAGCAGCCTGCGTATTGTGCTTGATGGCGGCGTTCTCGGCAGGCAGGCCAAAGGCGTCAAAGCCGATGGGGTGCAGCACGTCGTAACCGCGCATGCGGGCCTGACGGGCCATGGCATCGCCGATGGTATAGTTGCGCGCGTGGCCCATGTGCAGGTCGCCCGACGGATACGGGAACATCTCGAGCACGTACTTCTTGGGCTTGCTGTCGTCGGTGTCGACGGCAAAGAGGTTGGAGTCCTCCCAGGCCTTCATCCACCTGGACTCAATGGCCTGCGCGTCGTAGGCAGGGATCTCGTCCTTATGATCTGTGCAATCGCACATATCAGCTCCTTTAATCTTAGCTGGGGCCGGTCGGCTAGGCTTTGCTCGCTGCTGCGGACAGTCCTGCTCGCACGAAGGCCACATTAAGTGGCCTTCGGCGCGTGCGGAACTTGCAGCGAGCAAAGCCTAGCCGCCCGACCCTAGGGTTAACTTGGATGATTCTAACAAATACAACAAGCGAGATGCCTGCGACTTGCACGCATCTCGCTTTATCTAAATAACGTGGTTTTGAATCAACCACTAATTGTTACCCGCCCAAGCATGGTCGGGTTTTCCAAGTGCCGCAGATTGCCATGAAAGAGGAGCGACGCGTACTTTGGTACGCGAGCGACGGTTTGAACGGCAAGGTGCGGTGCTTGGGAAAGCCGCTTAGCGGTAGCTGACGCTTTGCTGGGAGTCCTTGACGACTACGTCGTGGGCGCCGCCTTCGACGATGGAGGTGGAGCTTACCAGGGTCAGGCGTGCCTTTTCCTGGAGCTCGGGGATCGAGAGGGCACCGCAGTTGCACATCGTGGACTTGACCTTGTAGAGCGTGCCGCCCACGCCGTCCTTGAGGGAACCGGCATAGGGAACGTAGGAGTCGACGCCCTCGACGAAGCTGAGCTTTGCGGCGCCGCCCAGGTCGTAACGCTGCCAGTTGCGGGCACGCGCAGAACCCTCGCCCCAGTACTCCTTCATGTACTGGCCATTGACGTTGACGCGCTCGGTCGGGCTCTCGTCAAAGCGGGCGAAGTAACGGCCAGCATCATAAAGTCGGCACCCATGGCAAGGGCAAGCGTCATGTGGTAGTCGTAGACGATACCGCCGTCGGAGCACACGGGCACGTAGACGC
>JAXIZX010000215.1:0-4500 GCA_036303765.1 Collinsella sp.
CCCTCGAGCAGCTCGGGCGACCCAAAGGCATCCAGAAAGACCTCGTCGATGATACGTTTCATCATCTGTCCGCCCGAGCCGTGGCCCAGCAGGACAGTGCTATCGGTGACGCTATGGGACATATCGAAAACTCCAATCGTGGGTGGTGCCAGTGTGCGGGTGCGTCCGGGCTAGTTACGGTATCTAAAGTACGCCGCACAGCTGCCCTCCGAGCTCACCATGCAGGGGCCGACGGGATGCTCGGGTGTACAAGCGTGGCCGAACAGAGGGCAGTCGCTCGGCGCAATGGCTCCGCGCAGCACGTCGCCGCAGCGGCATCCGCGTGGCTCGACCGTCGGCTCGATGGGCACGTCAAAGCGGGTGCGGGCATCAAAGCGCGAGAGCTCGGGGCGGATGGAAAGGCCCGAGTTGGCAATCGGCCCCAGCCCGCGCCACGTGGTGTCGCATGGCTCAAACACCTGCTCGACCAGCTGGCGCGCCACGGGGTTACCGTCTGCGTTGACGCCACGGCGGTAGGCGTTGTCGATCGCGGGTTGCCCCTCAACAACCATCTGGACCAGCATGCAGATACCCTGCAAGATGTCGACCGGCTCAAATCCCGTTACCACGCCTGGAGTCTTAAACTCGTCGACCAAAAAGCCAAAGGGGGCCAAGCCCGTGATGGTGGCGACGTGGCCCGGCAGGATAAAGCCGTCGATGGCGGTCTCGGGGTCGTTGGCGATGGCGCGCAACGCCGGCGGCGTGGTCTTGTGGGCGCAATAGACCGAGAAGTTCAAAAGCCCGCGCGCCTCGGCCTCCAAGATGGCGGCGGCGATGGTGGGCGTCGTAGTCTCAAAGCCCACGCCCATAAAAATGACCGGGCGATCAGGGTTTTGCTCGGCAATGTCGAGCGCGTCGAGCGGGGAGTAGACGATGCGAATGTCACGCCCTGCCGCTTTTTGCGCAGCGAGCGAGGTGGATGATCCGGGCACGCGCATCATGTCGCCAAAGGTGGTGATGATGGCGCCGTCTATGTTGGCGAGCGCGATTGCGTGGTCGATGTCGCGGTTGTCGGTGACGCAGACGGGGCAGCCCGGGCCGCTCAGCAGCTTGAGCCCTGCCGGCATAATGGAGCGAAAGCCATAGCGCCCGATGCTTACAGTATGCGTGCCGCAGACTTCCATAAGGTTGATGGCGCGGTCGCCGACAAGCTCATGAATGCGCTCGATGAGCTCGCGAGCCAGTTTGGGATCGCGGAATGCCGAGAAGTCGATACCGGAGCGCGCCGGCTGCTCGGCCGCCACTAGTATGCCTCGGCCGGGTTGGTGGCAAGCTGGTCTTCTTCGACCAGCTCGGACATGGCATTAACGAGCTCGAGCGTTTCTTGCGCTTCCTGCTCGTCGACAATCTGGATGCCAAAGCCGGCGTGTACGAGAATGTAGTCGCCAACCTGCGCCGTCGGCACGAGTCGCAGCGACACGGGGCGCTCGATGCCCATCATGTCGACGGTGGCCTTGAGGTCGTCGTCGCGTTTGACTACTTTACCGGGAACGGCAAGGCACATATTGTTCCCCTTTTATACGCTTTGCGCTGGACGGGCGCTCAATAATCCATCAGTTGATGGTAGCGCTCGCGGGCGCTGCGGGCAAACGCGCTACACCTGTGAGACGGCGGCTTGTGGGCTGGCCGAACAGCCTATTGCGGTGCGACCTGTGCGAGGCGGGTGCGTGCGACTGCCGCCTGACCGTAGGCGATGCAGCCGTCGTTGACGGGTACGGAGTGAGGAACCAAGACAGTGAGACCCATGCTTTTGAGATCGCGGGTGAGGAGCTGGAGCAAAAGTCGGTTCATGAAGACGCCGCCCGAGAGCGCGACGGTGTCGATGCCCTCGTGCACGCAGATATCGCTGGCGATGCGCGCCGAGGAGCGCGCGATGGCGATATGGAAGTCGAGCGCGAGCCTGCCGGCGGGTACGCCGGCCCTGATTCCCTCCAAAAGCGCCTCAATAAGCGATCTGGAGTTTAGAACATGGCCGGCGTCCGGACGGGATGATTCGGTTACGGAAAAGCCCGCTATATTTCCGGTGGGGCAGGCGCTTTCACTGCTGAGCGCGCGCCAGGCGGCAGCCTCAAGCTCGATGGCGGGTTCGCCCTCGTAGGTTGCCTTGTCGCAGATGCCCAGAATTGCTGCCGCGGCATCAAAGAGACGCCCCATGCTGCTGGTACGCGGGCTGTTGATGCCGCGCTCGATCATGGTGGCTGTCACGCTGCGCGTTTGTTCGTCGAGGCCGTCCAAAAGCCGAGCGGCACCTGGGTGCTCGAGCAGGCCGAGCTCACTGAGCAGGGCGAAGGCGTTGCGGCGGGCGTCGCGCACGGAGGCCGCCCCACCGGGGAGCGCCCAGGTGCGCAAATGCGCGGCGCGCTCAAAGCCGCCAAGGCTGGCAACAAGAAACTCGCCGCCCCAAATGGTCCCATCGGTGCCGGCGCCGGTGCCGTCAAAGGCGATGCCAAGGACGCGCGCGTCGGTTGTAAGCTGGCCCGCGGCGATGGCTTCGGCCATTACGCTCGCGATATGCGCATGATGGTGCTGCACCTCGACGAGCGGCAGATTGCATTTTCGTGCCTGCTCGCGCGCCCACTGGCCCGATAGATAGCTGGGGTGTACATCGCAGGCCAAGGCGGCGGGCGCCAAGTCAAAGAGATCTTCCAAGCGCGTGCGCGCGGCGTTCCAGGCATCGAAGGTCCCGCCGTTTTCAACATCGCCGATATGCTGCGACACAAAACAGGTTGCCTCGCCGTTCGTCCCTTCACGCGTGAGCGCAATCGTGGCCTTTTGTTGTGGCCCGCAGGCTAGCACGCAGGACGGAGCGCCGTCGAGCGCCGGCAACGGTAGCGGCTGGGGTGCATATCCGCGAGCGCGGCGAACGGGCATAATGGCGCCGTCGACCACGCGCACTACAGAGTCGTCGTAGCGCGAGAGGATCGCGCGGTCGTTGCCGAGCAACGCGTCGGCGATGCCGGCAGCAACGAGGTGTTCCCAGGCAAGGTCGTCGTCGGTCTCGATGGGTTCTTCGCTCAGGTTTCCGCTGGTCATGACGAGCGCGTGCATACCGCAGACTTCTGCCGCGGCAAGCAACAGATGTTGAAGCGGCGTATAGGGGAGCATGACGCCGAGCTCGGGCAGGTCGTGCGCGACAGATGGCGCGAGGGCGAGGATGTCGGGGGAACCGTCGTTGTCCTCGCTAACAGTGCGCCGGCGCAGCAGCACGATGGGGCGGATACTGCCAGCGAGCAGATCGCGTTCAGCATCGTCGATATGACACAGGCGCTCGGTATCAGCAAGACTGCGTACCATGACGGCAAGTGGTTTGTTGCTGCGGCGTTTGCGACGGCGCAACTCGGCCACCGCCTGCTCGTTGGCAGCGTCACAGGCTAGATGGAATCCGCCCAGGCCCTTGATGGCGACGATGCCACCGCTGGCCAGCAGCTCAACGCAGCGCTCGATGATAGCGTCGCTGGCCTCGCGTGTGGTGCCGACGGCCGGTGTCGCGGACGAATTCCCGCACGCATTGCCGTTTACAGCCTCGCGCCACGTAATATGCGGCCCGCAATCAAAGCAGGCATCGGGCTGCGCGTGAAAACGCCGGTCGAGTGGGTCGACATACTCCGCAGCGCACTTGGGACACATGGGAAAACAATCCATCGACGTGGCCGCTCGGTCATAAGGCAGCGATCGGATGATGGTAAAGCGTGGGCCGCAGTTAGTGCAGTTGATAAAGGGGTAGTGATAGCGTCGGTCGGCGGGATCGAACAACTCGCGCAGGCAATCGTCACAGGTGGCGATATCGGGCGAGACGAGCGTCGTGTGTGCGGTCTGGTCCTGCGATGCCACAATGTGAAAGCCCTGCTCATCGGCAGCGCTCCAGCCGCCAGGCTCCAAATCCGCAATATCGACTCGCTCTACGCGAGCCGCCGCAGGCGCATGCTCGGAAAGCGCGGCAACAAAAGCATCGAGTGCATCGGCCGGAGCGTGCGCCTCGATATGCACGCCGTCGCCCGCATTGAGCACCCATCCACAAATGCCATGTGCCATGGCCTCGCGATACACAAACGGTCGCATGCCAACGCCCTGCACAATGCCCGTCACATGAATATGCACATGCCGCATGCGACACCCCTCATCAAAACCGACCAAATAGGGACAGGTTTATTTTGGTAGGTAAAACTTCTAAACCTGCCAAAACAAACCTGTCCCTATTTGGTAGGTGCGCTGCGGGAAATCCCGCTACAGCCCCAGGCTCTGCTTGGTGGCGGCGCACGTGAGCTCGCCGTGCTTAACGCCGCGCAGGCCCAGCAGGCGGTCGGCTAGTTCGTAGACGCGCTCGCCGCGACCCTTGAGCGCCAGAATCTCCAAGCAGTTGTGGTGATCCAGATGCACGTGCATGGTCGATACGATCTCGTCGGTGTAGTCGTGCTGCACTTCGTCCAGACGGCGCGTCAGGTCGCCGGTATGGTGGTCGTA
>JAXIZX010000216.1:0-2485 GCA_036303765.1 Collinsella sp.
AGAATCGGTGAGTTCTTGCGACGAATAGATTTGCACCATGCGTGCCGCATTGAGGCCCAGACTGTTGACCAGGCTGTTTTGGATGCCGCCGATGAGCGAAGTCATGGCGATAACCGAGGCAATGCCGATGACAATGCCCAGGATGGTGAGTAGACTGCGCCCCTTGTTGGCCTCGAGCGAGTGAAGGGCTTCCTGGATGAGATCGCGGGCGCTCATGCCATCTCTCCTTTCGGCGGGTTGGCGGAGGCGGAAATCATGGGCAGGCTATCTACGGCGCTGCGCAGGGTCCGCGGTGCATGTGGAATATACGCGCCGTCGTGAATGCGACCGTCGCGGATGGTCACGGCACGGTCGGCCTCGGCGGCGATGCCGGGGTCGTGTGTGATAAGCACGATGGTTTTGCCGCGCTTCTGGAGCTTATGGAAGGTCTCCATCACAAGCGCTCCGGTAGCGGAGTCCAGGTTTCCCGTCGGCTCGTCAGCCAGAATGATAGGCGGGTCATTGACGAGGGCGCGCGCGATTGCGACGCGCTGCATCTGGCCGCCCGAGAGCTCGGATATGCGGTGGTCCCAGTGGTCGACGGGCAGCGTGACAGCCTGCAGCGCGTGCACGGCGCGCATCTCGCGCTGGCTACGGGGCACATTGGTGTAGGCCAGCGGCAGCATCACGTTTTCGATAACCGACAGGCGCGGCAGCAGGTTGAAGCTCTGAAAGACAAAGCCAATGCTCAGGGCGCGGACTTCGGTGAGCTCGTCATCATCGAGCTCGGCCACGTTGAGCCCTTGCAGGTAGTAGTCGCCCGCCGTCGGCTTATCCAGGCAGCCTAGGATGTTCATGAGGGTTGATTTGCCCGAGCCCGAGGGGCCAGTAATGGCGACGAACTCGCCGGGATCTACCGCCAGTCTCACGTTATGCAGGATGTAGGCGCAACCTGCCTCGCTTTCAAAGATGCGGTGCACGTTGCGGATGTCGATAACGGGACGCATTACATGCCCTCGTCGTCAGACATGCTGCCCGAATCCGTGCTGTAGCCGCCGTCAGCCGTTGCGTCCGCTCCGGTGTCCATGACGAGGGTGTCGCCATCGCGCAGCTTGGTAATCGGCACGTTAGGGTTGATCTCGTTGCCCTGGTCGTCGCGCTTGACCTGTGTCTTGCCGACTACGGCTTCGTTGTCGTTTTGCGTCACGACGGTCACTTTCACGCGGCGGGTCTGTTTGCCCTCGTCATCGGTTGCCACGTTGACGTAATAGTGTTCGCCGTCTTCGGTCATGAGCGCCATCGTCGGCACCATCACCACGTCGTCGAGCTGCTCGGTCACCACCGAGACCTCGGCCGTCATGCCCGGCTTCAGGCGCGCGTCGGGCGCCTCGATGAGGATGTCGACGTTAAAGGTTACGCTGCCGCCGCCACCGTTAGCGGCGTCGGAGTTTGCCACCGACGCGATAGCCGTGACGGTGCCCTGGCTCACGATATCGGGAAACGCGGGATACGTGACGTTGGCGCTCTGCCCAACGGCGATCTTGGCGATGTCCTTTTCTCCCACCTGTACGGTCACCTTCATCTTGGATAGGTCGGCGATCTGCATGCACTGCTTGCCACCGCTCGTATCACTTTCGCCCATAATCATGCCGCCTGTTACCGTGGCGCCCACCTTGGCGTTGAGCTCCACGATGCTGCCCGAGCTCGGGGCCGTGACCGTACGGCTGGCGGCCTTGGCGTTCGCCTGATCGAGGTTTGCCTGGGCCGAAGCGAGGCTGCGCTGCGCGGCCGATACGGCGTTCGTGTCCGCTGATGCGTCGGAGACGCCAGCCGCTGCGGAAGCTCCATCGACGTCCGTCGTTGGGGTGGCCTGAGCGGCAGCTGCGGCTTTCTTCGCATTAGCGAGGTCTTCTTGAGCGGCAGCAACTGCACGCTGTGCCTCGGCAACGTTGCGATCGAGCTCGTCGTTTTTAATGGTCATAAGCACGTCGCCCTCGTTGACGGATTGGCCCGCCTGCACGTTGATCGAATCGACCGTGCCGTCGACAGAAGGGGAGACAACTGAGGACGAAATTGGTTTGAGCTGGCCTTTCGCCTCGACCGTTGTGGTAAACGTGCCCTCGGTCACCATGTCGGTCACAGGCCCGCTAGTGCCCTGTGGCTGCGCATTGATAACCAGGGTCACGACAACGGCGATGAGCACAATGGCGGCCACGACGCCGGCCGCAATGCCGCGTCGGATGAGCTTTTTGCGTCGACGTTCGGCACGTTTTGCCTTGAGCTTGGCATATGCCTCTTCATCGGAAATCTCGGTCGCATCGTTCGCGCGTCCGCTCTGCTTATCGGCATGTACGTTTGTAATCAGAGGAATCGTTTCGGTGACATCTTCGAGCGTGTGCTCGGTATCATCCGGGCCCGGGGTGGTCGTGGGGACATTCGGCATAGCGTCTCCTTTATAGAAAGTACCTCGATAAGTATATGCGCCCACCGGTTGGGGCGGGCGCAT
>JAXIZX010000217.1:0-2204 GCA_036303765.1 Collinsella sp.
ATAAGCGGGATTCAATCCCTGCAACTCTAACAGAATGTGACAAAGGGGCAGTCCCTTTGTCACATTGCGCTGCCGGCCAGTCGCCCAAACCATCACAACATTCGATGAAAATCTCGAAATCGAGGAAAAGCGTCGAATGTTGTGACGGTTTTCGTGTTCGGCGCGGGTGAGCTTCGGTGCCGTCTGGGGGTATAAGGCTAGCGAGTGTTTATTTGCGAGGCCTAAGGGGCGCCCCGTATGGATATCGATAACTTTGAATGGTGGTATAGCGAGGGTGAGGCTCCGGACGAGGAGCGGGACGAGTCCATGCCGCGTGACGTGTCGAGCGACGAGGACGAGACCGGCAACGACGTCGCCGCCGATTCGGACGCCGCCCTCGACCCCGTCGAGCCCCTGACCTTCGAACAAGCTTGGGCCCAGGCCGAGGCAGACGAGGCCAAGGCCGACGCTACGGCCACGCTCGGCGAGCCAGCCGACATGTCCATCTCGCCGGCAAAGACCCCACAGCCGCGTCACACCATCGATCCCGACAGCACGGCATCCTTCAGCATTCTCGACGTGCCCTCGCAGGGCGCTCAGGCGCCCGCACCCACACGTCGCCCCAATCTGTCTCGCGAGGAAGATGCAGGACGTCGCTCGCCGCTCGGCCCCATCCTTATTGCCTTTATGGCCGGCGTTATCGCATGCTCGGTAATTGGAAACGTCTGGAGCCATGTCGAACAACAGCGAAAAGACGCCGCCAAGGTCGAGATGTCTGTCGAGCAATCGCTCGGTCGTACGCGCTCGGTACATGTGTCGGTCGAGGTCAAGGACGGCGCGACGTGGGACACCGCGCGCGGCGACAGCCAAATGCTCATCCACATCGTGGGGCGCACGCTCAAAGGGCAGACGATTGACGAGTATCAATACGTCAATTCCGCTGGTGACGGCATCGAGCTCAAGCCCGGCGGCTACGAGCTCACCGTCGATGAACCGCCCGTCGCCACCGACGGCACGCGCTTCCGTGCCTCAAAGCGCATGGTCCCCGTGAACTTTAACTCACAGGCGCCCGACACGGTCGACACCACACCGCAGGGTGGGTTCGACCTTTACGTAGATACCCAGTAGGCGCTCGCCGCTCATTCCGCTATGGCTACTCAATAATCGCCTGCCGTCCCGTCCCGCCGCCAAGAGTGGGACAATAGCCCTCGACACTATTGTTTACTTTTGGAGGAAGTAGCATGTCTACCGTCACTACCATCAAGCGCGGCGGCCTCACCGCGGCCATCGATTCTATGGGCGCCCAGCTCACGAGCCTTGCCCTCAACGGCAACGAGTATCTGTGGCAGGGCGACCCCGCCTTTTGGGGCAAGCACGCGCCCATCCTGTTCCCCATTGTGGGCTCGCTGCGCAACAACACGGCAACGTCTGCGGCCGGCACCTGCGAGATGCCGCGCCACGGACTCGCGCGCATTGTCGAGCACAAGCTGGTCGAGGTTTCGGAGGACGGCTCCTCGGTAACTTACGAGATCACCGATACGCCCGAGTCGCTCAAGGCCTTTCCGTTCCACTTTAAGCTCAACATGACCTATGCCCTGACCGGCGACGCCACCCTCACGCAGACCTTTGCCGTCACCAATACCGGCGATGTGGACCTGCCGTTCTCGGTGGGCGGCCACCCCGCATTTAACGTGCCCGCCCCCGGTGCCGAGGACGAGGCGTTCGAGGATTACGAGCTGGCGTTTACCGAGGCTTGGACGAACGAGGCTCCCATCATCACGCCCGACGGTCTTATGACGTTTGAGGGCAGCTATAAGGCTCCCGACAACTCGGACGTGCTGCCCATCACGCACCGCAGTTTCGATAACGATGCCATCATGTTCACCGATACTCCGGGCTCCACGCTCACGCTGCGCGGCCGCAAGTCGGGCCACGGCGTCAAGATCGACTTTGAGGGCTTTAAGTACATTGGCGTGTGGTCTGCCGCCAACGACGCTCCGTTTGTGGCGCTCGAGCCCTGGACCGGTCATACCACCATGGACACCGAGGACGATGTCTTTGAGCACAAGGTCAACACCATCACCCTGGCCCCGGGCGAGACGGACAAGCGCAGTTTTAGCGTTACCTTGCTCTAGAGGTTCCGCCGCTCGGTCGATGCTGCGCGTCGTCCAGAGCGACAAGTTGTCATTCAAAAGGCAAGGCATAGACCTTCTGGTCATGCCTTG
>JAXIZX010000218.1:0-7505 GCA_036303765.1 Collinsella sp.
CCCCAGCCATGGTGATGGGGGATAGATTAAAACGTGCCGTTCTAGTCCGAGACGTTTAAACGCAAACGCATGGGCTAGAATGACTCTGGCATTTTAATTGGTTGCATCCAAGGAGAGGCAAGGTAGCGCGAATGGCAGAAATGACGCTTGAGGGTGTGGACGCTCGTCCCGAGGACTCTGCGTTTGCCCTTGGCCGCGTGCATTCGATCGAGACGATGGGAACGGTCGACGGACCCGGCATCCGCTTTGTGGTGTTTGTTCAGGGCTGTCCCATGCGCTGCGCGTATTGCCACAATCCCGATACCTGGTCGGTCAACGGCGGCACCATGGTGACCGTCGAACACCTGATGGATGAGTTCCAGAGTAACCACGAGTTCTATCGCAGCGGTGGCATTACGGTGTCCGGCGGCGAGCCGCTCCTGCAGCCCGAGTTTTTGGCCGATCTGTTTCGTGCTATGCATAACAACCCCGATGGCCGTGTACATACCTGCCTAGATAGCTGTGGCTATGCATTTGACCCCAACCACCCCGAGAAGTTCGATGCTGTGCTCAACGAGACCGACATGGTACTGCTCGATATTAAGCATGCCGACCCGGTCGAGCATAAAAAGCTGACCGGTTGCGATCCCGCACGCATCTTGGCGTTCGGCGATGAACTTGCACGTCGCAAGATCAAGGTCGTTATCCGCCACGTGGTGGTGCCGGGCATTACCGACACGGTGGAGGAGTGCGAGAAGCTCGGTCGCCTCATCGCTCCATGGCACAACGTGGTGGGCCTGGAAATGCTGCCGTATCACACGATGGGTGTCGTCAAGTATGAGCAGTTGGGGATTCCCTATAAGCTCGAGGGCGTTCCCCAGATGGATACCGCGCGCATGCCCGAGCTGCGCAATGCCGTTATGGCCGGCATGAAAAAGCGCCGTGCGGAGCTCAGGTCGGCCATCGGCTAACAAGCCATTTTTGCCCCTTTATGATACCCGAGCTGTACTGGCCTAACGACTTGGTGCTGACACGGTTGAGCCAAAATGCTGGTACCATACCGTGGATAAGCAATTTGCACGGATTTGGGGGATGGCATGGCAACCATCGCGATCATAGGCGCACTCGAAAAAGAGGTTGCGCAGATTAAGGAAGAGCTGAGTGGCACGCATGTGTCGCAGGAGGCGGGCTTGACCGTTGTGAACGGTGGGCTTTCGGGTCTGACGGTAGTCGCCACGACGGCAGGCATGGGGACCGTGAACGCCGCGGCCGCAACGCAGCATCTCATCAGCAAATACGCCCCGCAGGCCGTTGTGTTTTCGGGCATTGCGGGTGGCCTTAACCCTAAACTGCATATTAACGACGTGGTTATAGGCAAGTGCCTGCGCTATCTGGATACCGATACGGCACTTATCGCCGAGTCCGCTCCGGGGCTCGAGGAGTTTGTCTCGACGCCGGCGTTGGTTGATGTTGCCGCCGCCGTGCTTGCCGAACATGGATTTGTGGATACCTCGGCGGATGAGAATTCTGCGGAGAAGGACCCCAAGCAGTTCCTGTGCGGCACTATCGCCACGGGTGACCGCTTTGTTACGGGTGACGCCATGCGTAACGCTGCGATTGAGGCCACGCATGCCGATTGCGTCGAGATGGAGGGCGCGGCAATTGCGCACATCGCGGCCAAGAATGGTGTCGATTGCCTGGTACTGCGCGCTATCAGCGATAATTGTGACGAGGCATATGACGCGTTTTGCGAGCGCGAGTTCGATCTGGACGAGTACGCTCGCACCGCGAGCGGCATCACGCTTGACATCGTTCGTCGTATCGCCGCCGCGCAATAGCACGCCCGTTTTGTAAGAACCTATGACCAAGGAGTGTCCATGGCCGATTCCATTAACTATCAGCGTGCCAAGTTCGTCGCCAGCTACGGCAAGGTTTCGCAGATTCCCGAGTCAACCTGTCCCGAGGTGAGCTTCGTCGGCCGCTCCAACGTGGGCAAGTCCTCCATCATGAACAAACTCTTTGGCCGCAAGAACCTGGTCAAGGTTTCGAGCACGCCGGGCAAGACGAGCAACATCAACTTTTTTGAGGCCGACGACGTGCATTTTGTGGACCTGCCGGGCTACGGTTTCGCCCGTCGTTCCAAGGCCGAGCGCGACCGCTGGGCCGAGCTCATTGGCGATTTCTTTGACTCCGAGCGCAGCTTTAACTTGGTCGTCTCTCTGGTGGATATCCGCCACGACCCCAGCAAGCTCGATCACGACATGATTGACTACCTGCAGGGCAACGAGTTCAACTTTATCGTCTGCCTCACCAAGGCCGACAAGCTCAGCCGCACCCAACAGGCCCGCCAGGCAGCAGCCATCAAAAAGCAGCTCAACGTCCCTGCCGAGAACGTGATCATCACAAGCTCCCAGACCGGCGTGGGCATCGACGAACTCAAGCGCCGCATCGCCGAGGCCTGCCTCTAGTAAGGGCTCCAGCCTAGCAAGAGCCCCTATCAATAAAAGGCCATAATTTCAGCCCGGCGCCCCTTCAAAGCGTGGGTCCCTGTAGACATCGCCAGTCACGTTACCATAGGGCCACCCAGGGGCATCCCCTTAAAAACATTCCGCAGCACGAGGCCCGCTTATCCGCAGCTCCGAAGGAGCAGGATAAGCGGGCCTCAAGTGCGAGGACGTTTTTAAGGGGATGCCCCTGGGCGGCCCGGACAGACCGATCGGCGATGTCTACAGGTACTCGATTTGAGCGCCCTCGGTGTCGCACGTGAGGATATGCGTATCACACTTAGGGAACTGCTCGCGCAGCTTGACCTGCAGGAACTTTGCCACGATGGTGTCGTCGGTCACAGCCATGAGAGTCGAGCCCGAACCACTGATCCAGATGGTCTTAGCGCCGCCGTTAAGGCAGGTGTCGCGCACAGCGTTGTAGTCGGGGATGAGGCGGCGGCGATAGGGCTCTTGGATGCGGTCGTCATTGGCGGCGGCAATCAGGTCGAGGTCACCAGTCTCCAAGCCGCGTGTCATACCGGCGATGCGGCCCATCTGCCACACGGCGGTGGAGAGCGGAATCTCCTGCGGTACGACCTTGCGCGCCTCGCTCGTGTGTACCTCGTAGGGCGGAATCACGGTAATAAAACGCAAGCGATTGCTTACCTCGTAGCGCAGGCACTGGGGGAGCGAATCGGTCGGCGTAAAGGAGCAGACGGCGCCGCCCAGGATGGCAGGGGCGACGTTATCGGGATGCCCCTCGACCTCGGTGGCAATGCGGACGAGCTCGGCACGGTCGACGGTGTGGCCCGTCAGCGCGGCGGCCGCCATGATGCCAGCGACGACGCAGGTGGAGCTGGAGCCCAGGCCGCGGGCGACGGGCACGTCGGTCTGGATGTCGATGGCAACGGGAAAAGCCGGCTCGCCCCATGCGGCCAGCGCATCGACAAAGCTCACGTAGACTAGGTTGTTCTCGTTTTGGAACTCTTCGGGGCATCCGGTGATGGTGAGTTTGTCGGCGCGCTCAAAGGTGAAGTGCGAGTAGAGGCTGACGGCCATGCCGAGGGTGTCGTAGCCGATGCCTAGGTTGGCGCTGGTTGCTGGGACGGTGATTTTGATCATGTGGGTCCTCCTGGGCGGGTCTGGCCGTTTAGTTCGCTGCTCGGGCAGTCCTGGCTCGCTCGGAAAGCACATTAAGTGCTTTCCGGCTCGTGCGGAACTCGCGACGAACTAAACAGGCAGACCCGCATGTCAGTTCGTCATCATCCCGGTGGTTATCTGATAAAAGAAGGTGCGCCGGCTTTCGCCGGCGCCTAGTAAGGGTTTAGTTGGTGGCCATCTTTTTTGCTGCAGACTCGACGTAGCCGGCCATCTCATCGACGTCGCAGACGTCTTCGAAGCGGACGGGCTTGGACTCGAGTTCGGCGAGCTGGGTCGGGGCGACCGTATTGGTGGCCTGCTCGAGTACACCCATGGCCTCAAAATCATCCTCGGGAACGTCGATGCCCAGAGCGTCGCAGCAGGCGCGCGGGAACTTGTAGGGGCTGGCGGTCGAAAGTAGCACGCGGGCCTTGGCGCCCTCGGCGGGGGCGACCTGCTCAAAGACGTGATAGCCGCAAGCGGTGTGCGGGTCGATCACGTAGCCGTTCGCGTCCCAGCAGCTCTTGATGGCGGCGCGGACCTCGTCCTCGCTGGCCCAACCACAGCCAAAGACGCTCTGAATCTTTGCCAGCAGGTCGGCGGGAACCTCGTAGCGACCAGTCTGTGTCAGCTGCTCCATAAGGCCAGCAACAAGCTCGCAGTCGCCATTGGACAGGAAGTACAGCATGCGCTCCAGGTTAGAGCTGATGAGGATGTCCATCGATGGCGAGATGGTCGTGAAGAACGGGCGGTTGCGGTCGTAGACGCCGGTGGTCAGGAAGTCAGCCAGCACGTTGTTCTTGTCGCTCGCGACGATGAGCTTGGCGACGGGCAGACCCATGCGCTTGGCATAGTAACCGGCCAGGATATCGCCAAAGTTGCCGGTCGGTACGCAGAACTCCACGGCGTCGCCGGCCTCGATGGCGCCGGCGCGCAACAGCTGCGCATAGGCGGCAAAGTAGTAGACGACCTGCGGTACCAGACGGCCGACGTTGATGGAGTTGGCACTCGAAAGCACCGTGCCTGCGGCCTCCAGACGCTCGGCAAGCTCCTTATCGGCAAAGATGCGCTTGACGGCGCTCTGGGCGTCGTCAAAGTTGCCGCGGATGCCGCAGACGGCGACGTTATCGCCCTCCTGAGTGGACATCTGCAGATTCTGTACGCGGCTGACTTTGCCCTCGGGATAAAAGACGGTGATGCCCGTGCCCGGGGCGTCGGCAAAGCCGGCGAGTGCTGCCTTGCCCGTGTCGCCCGACGTGGCGGTGACGATCATGATGCGCTCGGCGCCGCCGTCCTGGGCGGAGGTGCGGGCCATGAGGCGGGGGAGCATCTGCAGGGCGACGTCCTTGAAGGCGCTCGTGGGGCCGCCAAAGAGCTCCATCACATAGGTCTGAGGGGCGTCGGTGCCCGGTGCTGCGTCGAGCTTGACGAGAGGCGTGACCTCTTCACTCGCGAACGTGCCGCGGTATGCCTCGTCGACACACGCCGAAATTTCTTCGTCCGTGTAATCGTTCAGTAACATTCCCAACACATTTTGAGCGATTTCAAAGTACGATTTATGGGCAAGCGAGCTGATATCGACCTGCTGGGTGCCAAGCTCGTCCGAGACAAACAAACCCCCGTCGGGAGCTATGCCGGTGCGGATTGCCACCTTACTTGAGCATGATAAAGTGCGTCCTCGTGTACTATGATAAGTTCCCATATAACAGTGCTCCTCGGATACCTTGGTCCCAATCGGTGAAACCATGGTATCAGAGCGCGCAAAACAGGTTTGCAGAGGCTTTTAGAAAGGTAACCTCCACGCCATGATAAAAATTGCCAAGTTTGGCGGCTCGTCGGTCGCCGACGCCGAACACTTTAAGAAGATCAAGGCCATCGTCGATGCCGACCCTGCCCGCCGTTTTGTGGTGGTTTCCGCCTGCGGTCGCCGCTTTAAGGGCGACACCAAGGTGACCGACCTGCTCTACCTGGTTAACGCGCACGTTAAGTATCACGTGTCGTGCGAGGAGCTGCTCGAGGACATCGGTCAGCGCTATTTTGATATCGCTGACGAGCTGGAGCTCACCTATCCCATCCGCGAGGAGTTCGCAGCCTTTGCCGAGCGCGCCCGCTCGGGCGGCTACTCCACCGAGGAGCTTGTGAGCCGCGGCGAGTACTTCACCGCTCGCCTGATGTCCGAGTACCTGGGCCTGCCGTTCCTGGACGCCGCGACGGTTGTGGCGTTCCATCACGATGGTACGCTCAGCATGAACCGCACCTCCGAGCTGGTGCAGGAGTACGGCCAGCAGGGTGGCTTTGTTATGCCCGGTTTCTACGGCGCGACGCGTGAGGGCCAGATCAAGCTGCTCGATCGAGGCGGTGGCGATATCTCGGGCTCGATTCTGGCCAAGTGCCTTGGCGCCGATCTGTACGAGAACTGGACCGACGTTTCGGGCTTCTATTCTGCCGATCCGCGTATTGTTCCCGAGGCTCAGCCCATTGCGCGCGTTACCTACGAGGAGCTGCGCGAGCTTTCGTACATGGGCGCAAGCGTCCTGCACGAGGAGGCCGTGTTCCCCGTGCGCGAGGCAGGCATTCCGCTGGTCATCAAGAACACCAATGCGCCGCAGGACCCCGGCACCATCATTAGCGAGACGGCTGACGAGGGCGAGACGGAGCCCATCATTACCGGCGTGACCGGCAAACGCGGCTTTGTCGCCATCAATGTGGCCCGCGACCGCACCAAGCCCCGTGTCGGCTTTATGCGCCGCGCGCTTTCGGTCTTCGAGCGCTATGACGTTTCCGTTGAGCACATGCCCACCGGTGTCGACCGCTTTGGCGCCGTGGTGCAGGAGCAGGACGTTCACGATTCGCTGTACTCGCTTGTGAGCGACATTCAGCAGGAGGTCGAGCCGCTCGAGATCGAGGTTGTCGAGGGCTTGGCGCTCATCGCTACCGTCGGTCGTAACCTGCGCGGCCGCGCGGGTATCTCGGGCCACCTGTTTGGCATGCTTGGCCAGGCCGGCGTGAGCGTGCGCATGATTTCGCAGAGCTGCGACGAGATCAACATCATTATCGGTGTTGAGGAGAAAGACTTCGACCTGGCGATTCAGACCATTTACCGTGCCTTCTCCGACGAGAACGGCATTGTGAAGGTCTCCGACTTGGAGGCTCCCACGCCGGTCGATCCCACCCTGGCTGCGCTCGAAAAGTAGCGACTGCTCGGTAGATTTTTTGGTCATGTCTCAAAAATCTACGGCGGGGCGTTTCGTTTCGGTTTCGTTCCGACGGGGCGGGTTTCGTGTCCGCCCCGTTCTTGTATACACTGGCAACAACAATCGGCCTGCTCGGCGTGCAGGCAAAAGCCATAACCTTTAAAGGGGGAAGCATGAAACAGTACACGGTTGCTATTTTGGGCGCGACGGGAGCCGTGGGCACCCAAATGCTCGAGTGCCTCAACGAGCAGGAGTTCCCGGTTGGCAAGCTCAAGCTGCTGGCGAGCGCGCGCTCTGCGGGCAAGACCGTCGAGTTCCGCGGCGAGCAGATCGTGATTGAGGAGGCTTGCCCCGAGGCCTTTGAGGGCTGTGACATCGTACTTGGCGCCGCCGGCGACGACATCGCGAAGGAGCTGCTGCCCGAGGCCGTCAAGTGCGGCGCCGTCGTGGTCGACAACAGCCACGCCTTCCGCATGGACCCCGAGGTGCCGCTGGTCGTGCCCGAGATCAATGCCGACGACATCAAGTGGCATCACGGCCTTATCGCCAATCCCAACTGCGCGACCATTATCGGCCTGGTTCCCACCTGGCCGCTGCATCAGCTCGCCGGCGTGAAGCGCATGATCGTCTCCACGTATCAGGCGGCTTCGGGTGCCGGCGCTCCCGGTATGGCCGAGCTCGAGGCTCAGCTGGCCGCCCTGGGCCG
>JAXIZX010000219.1:0-1790 GCA_036303765.1 Collinsella sp.
GCGCCGATGGTGCCCATGTCCATGAGGCAGACGGGCTTGGCGTCGCGGCCGAGTTCGTGGCGCATCTCCATGTAGCGGTCGAAGGCCTGCTGCACCACGGCGTCGTCGATCGTCACGTCATCCAGGACGGTGCCGAAGGTGGTGTGGCGGCAGTGGTCGGACCAATAAGTGTCGATCACGCGGATCTCGGTGATGGTGGGGTCGCGGTCCTCATCGCGGAAGTACTGCTGGCAGAAGGCGATGTCCGCCTCGTCCATGGCAAGGCCGCGCTCGGAAATAAAGGCGGCAAGGCCGGCCTCGTCGAGCTCGCGGAAGCCGTCGAGCACCTCGACGGGCTGGGGCTCGGGGGTCTCCATGTACAGCGTCTCGGGCAGGTCGAGCGAGGCGATGCGCGCCTCGACGGGGTTCACCACGTAGTGCTTGATGGCATCGATGGCGGCCTCGTCCAGAGCGCCCGAGATCATATAGACCTTGGCGGAGCGCACGGCGGGGCGCTCACCCTGGCTGATGAGCTGCACGCACTCGCTGGCGGAGTCGGCGCGCTGGTCAAACTGGCCAGGCAGGAACTCGACGGCAAAGACGGCGCCATCGCTTGCGGGGAGTTCGTCGTAGGTCACATCGACCTGGGGCTCGCTAAAGACGGTCGGCACGCAGGAGCGGAAAAGCTCCTCGTCGATGCCCTCGACGTCGTAGCGGTTGATGATCCTCAGGGCCTCGATGCCCTTGATGCCGAGAATTTCGGTCAGCTCGCCCTTGAGCTGCTGAGCCTCGACGTCGAACCCGGGTTTCTTCTCCACGTAGATACGAGAGACCATTGGTTCCTGCCTTCCTGATCGGTTGGGCGTACGGTACGGTATGCGGCAGCGGTCGGTTTACGGGGCAAGCCTCGCGGTCGCCTTGAGCCACATGTTTGTAAACCTCACTATGATACGACAGCTCGCGGCGCGTTGAGGACGGCGAGGGTGCTACAGTGAAGCGCAAACAAGAGAAAGGCATCACATGGCATTCGTTTCGCTCGCCATCATCGCACTCGTGGCCTTTGCGAGTCCTTTTATCGCCTCGGCGATTCCCGGAAAACCCGTTCCCGAGACGGTCTTTTTGCTCGTGCTCGGCGCGGTGCTGGGACCCCATATGCTCGGCGTCATCCATGTAGATGCTGAGGTCTCGCTTGTGTCCGAGCTGGGCCTGGCCTTTTTGTTCCTGCTTGCCGGCTTTGAGATCGACCCCAAGAGCATCACGGGCGTCGAGGGGCGCTACGGCTTGGCGACGTGGGTCGTCACGTTTGGTATCGCCTGGCTTGCCGTGCGCTTTACCCCGTGGTTCTCAGTCAGTCATTTCGACGGTATCGCCGTGACGCTTGCCCTCACTTCGACGGCGCTCGGTACGCTCGTGCCCATTATGCGTGAGCGCTCGCTCACCGGCACGCGCGTGGGCGACTCGATTCTCGCGTATGGCACTTGGGGCGAGCTCGGTCCCGTGCTCGCCATGTCGGTGCTGTTGTCTGCCCGCACTGGCATCCAAACGCTCGTTATCCTTGGCTTGTTTGCGGTGGTTTGCGTGTTGCTGGCCGTGGTCCCGAGCCGCTCCAAGCGCGTCGGCAGCCGCTTCTTTGCGTTTGTTGAGGAGCGCGCCGATACCACGTCGCAGACCTTCGTGCGCCTGACGGTGCTCATCCTGGTCACGCTCGTGGCATTCTCGGCTGTCTTTGATCTCGACATCGTGTTGGGTTCTTTTGCCGCCGGCTTTGTCCTGCGCTATATCATCCCCGAGGGCAACCATACGCTCGAGAC
>JAXIZX010000220.1:0-3286 GCA_036303765.1 Collinsella sp.
AGGTTGGCCTTGGCCCAGTTGCGCTCGGCCATGGCGGCAAGTCCGCCGGTCTGCTCAACCCAACGGAACACCTTGCCGCATACGTAGATGCCAAAGGTGTTGGGCGTGTTGAGCATGGAGCCCTTGGCGGCCTGGGTCTTAAGGTCCATGTACTGCGGAGTCTGCGCAAAGGCCGGACCGTCGGTGATCAGGTCGCCGCGCACGATAACGACGGTGACGCCCGCGGCGCCGGCGTTTTTCTGAGCGCCGGCGTAGATGAGTCCGTAGCGCTTGACGTCGAGCGGCTGCGACAAAAAGCAGCTCGAGACATCGGCGACCAGCGGCACGTCGCCGCAATCGGGCAGCTGGTGGAACATGGTGCCAAAGATGGTGTTGTTCTGGCAGATGTAGACGTAGTCGAGCCCGTCGTCCGCAGCCTCGGCGGCAATGCGCGCGCTGATGTCGGCCATGTCGGGAATGCGGTCGAAGTTGGTGTCCTCGGAGCACGCGAGCAGCACGGCCTCGCCGTACTTGGCGGCCTCTTTGTACGCCTTGTTGGCAAAGTTGCCGGTCACGACGTAGCCGGCGCGGCCGCGGCGCATGAGGTTCATGGGGATGCCCGCAAACTGCAACGTGGCGCCGCCCTGCAAAAACAGGACACGGTAGTTGTCGGGGATATTTAGCAGGCGACGCAGGGTTGCCTCGGCGTCGTCGATGATCTGCTGGTACATGCTAGATCGATGGCTCATCTCGAGCACGGACATGCCGCAACCGCGGTAGTCCATCATCTCGTCGGCAATCTCGGCGAGCACGCTTGTGGGCAGCGCGGCCGGGCCAGCTGAGAAGTTGTGCACACGTGCCATCTTCTAGTTCCCCCTCGTAGTCGTTTGAACGTTCGGGATACTTTAGCACAGTGGAGCGCCAGGCGCGACCGCATCACGGTAAAACTCGACTGCGCCGCTATGATTTACAGGATGGTTACATGGGGGAGGGGCGCTTTACTCCTCAGGCAAATCCAAATCAGCGAGCGAAGACATAAGGTTCTCTAGGCGCTTGATCTCTTCGTCGCAAATTAGCCACCTCCTGGTCACTACGACGCCAGCGTGGCGATGACGGCTTCGTCGCCGGCGTATATGAGGGTGTTGCCGTCGGGGATGATCGTTTGGCCTTCGCGCTTGAGCATCACCACAATAAACGGATGCTTGCCTTGCGGCACATCGCGCAGGCGCTGGCCGGCCAGGCGACCGTAGGGCGTCACGGTGACCTCGCGCAGCGTAACCTCGGCACGCTCTTCGAACGTTGGGGCGGCCATCACCAGCAGATCGCCTTCCTGGATCACGGTATCGCCGTTGGGCAGTACCGGGTGCGCCCCGTCACGCAGCACCAAGACCACCAGCATGTCCGTTGCGCTGCCAATGTCGGCGAGCGAGCGTCCGGCAAACGGATGTCCAGCGCCCACCTTGAGCTTTACAAACGACATGCCGTCCTCGTCGCGGTAGTCGTTAAAGGTGCGGCGCACGTCGCCGGTCGTATCGATCATATCGAGCTTCTTCGCCACTACTGGCAGCAGCGAGCCCTGCACCACAATGCTCGACACGGCAATCACAAATACCAGGTCAAACAGGTCGTGTCCGCCGGGAACGCCGGCCACCACGGCAAGGAGACTAAAGACGACCGAGGCTGCTCCGCGCAGGCCCGCCCAGCTTACGAGCGCGACCTGGCGGGGGTTCGTCTTAAAGGGCGCCAGGAGCACGCCGACGGCGATGGGACGGCTCACGAAGAGCATAAACGCCATGAGCGCCAGGCCCGGCAGCAGCATTTGCGGCAGGCGGGCGGGCGTCACGAGCAGGCCGAGCAAGAAGAAGATTGTCATCTCGGCCATCTCGGTGAGGGTGTCAAAGAAGTGCGCCATCTCGACCTTGCCGGTGATGTCGCTGGCGCCCAGTACAATGCCTGCCAGGTACACGGCCAAAAAGCCGTTGCCGCCCAGGTGGCTCGGCAGCGCGTAGGCGACGATGGCCACGGCGAACAAGAAGATGGTCTGCGCGTCCTTGGCCGTTGCGTGCGCGCGTTCAATCAGGCGGCCCGCCGCCCAGCCGATGGCAAGGCCCAGGCCCACGCCCAGGATAATCTGCTTGGCCAGCAGTGCGGGAATGTTGATGTCGCCGCCGGCCGCGAGTGTAGCGAGCACAGCGGTGAGCATGTAGGCGACGGGGTCGTTGGAGCCCGATTCGACCTCGAGCAGCGAGTCGGTGCCGCCCCTCAGCGAAAGGCTGTGCTCGCGCAGAACGCTAAAGACGCTGGCCGCGTCGGTGGACGCCACGACCGATCCCAGCAGCAGGCCGCCGATCCAGTCGAAACCCAGCACAAAGTGGGCGAATACGCCGGTGATGCCGGCAGTGATGACGACGCCGAGCGTGCTCAGCAGCACCGCCGGCGCAGCGACGGGCTTGGCGCGGTCGATATTGGTGTTAAAGCCGCCGTAGAACATGATGAACAGCAGCGCCGTGCTGCAGACGGTTTCGGTGAGTGCGTATTCGCTAAAGTCGATGTGCGCCGGGCCGTTGACGCCCAACAGCATGCCGAGCGCGATAAAGATGAGCAGGGTGGGGAAGGGGAGCTTTTTGCCGACGGGTTTGATGGTCAGACACAAAATGATGACGAGGCCGATAAAGAGAAGTATCTGGTTCATGGATAGTGTCCGCTCCTGGGTGGTTGGCGTGGCACGGTCAGTTGTCTGCGGTTATTTGTACCCAAAGGTGGTGGGTTTATGGGGTTGGATTGCGGGCGTGCGCGATATCGTCATAGACGGCTGCCGTCTTTGCCTCTGCTCGGAAACCCTTTCCAGCTTTATTGCAACGGAGTACAATGGGTAACGTTTAAGTTCAACTTGAAGTTTTAGTTGCGGCACCGGGCTTCGGCCGCAATGCAAGGAGAGGCGTACCATGGCAATCTATGTGACATCTGATGCTCACGGGCACGTGCGTGCGCTTGACGAGGCCCTGTCTAAGATCTCGCTGACGTCCGACGACACGCTGTACGTGCTGGGCGACATGATCGATCGCGGGCCCGATCCGGTCGGCGTTATTAAGCTCGTGCGCTCGCTGCCCAACGCCCACGTGCTCAAGGGTAATCACGAGCAGATCATGCTCGATGCCATCATTGGCCAGGATCCGCTCGATGCCGAGACCTGGGATATCAACGGTGGCTGGACGACGCGCGAGCAGCTCAACGACATGGAATTTGAGGCATACGAGGAGCTCGTGCGATGGATGGCCGCGCTGCCGCTCTACGCGGTGGTCGAGAC
>JAXIZX010000221.1:0-5822 GCA_036303765.1 Collinsella sp.
ACGGCCGGCAAAGAGCGAGATGATTGACGGCGTCTCGGCGTCAACGGCCTCGACCATCTCGTCGACCTGCTCGGGCGTAAAGATGGTGGTGACGTTGACTTTGATGCCGTCGGCGGAAAGCTTGCGGACCAGCTCGGCGGTGGACTCACCCTTGGTGGTCACGCACGGAATCTTGACGTAGACGTTCTCGGCCCAGGTAGCGATCTCGCGCGCCTCGACCTCCATGGTCTCGATGTCGTCGGCAAAGACCTCAAACGACACGGACACATCGGTGATGTGTGCCAGGACCTCCTTGGCAAACGCGCGGTAATCCGTCACGCCGCCCTTCTTCATAAGGGACGGGTTGGTCGTGAAACCCTGAACGTTGCCGTTCTCGTACATGTCGAGCATGCCCTCGAGGTTTGCACCGTCAGCGAACACCTTGATTGCCATCTGCCTGATTCCTTTCGTTTGCATAAGGCCATTGAGCTGGTAAACACTTTAGCCATGCTTACCTAGGTTTGAGCTGCAGCTTTTAAGCTTTATCGGTAAACGGTTTAGCATCTTTACCACTTTTATCAAAGACTTTCCAGCGGCAAAACGGTTTTTCGGCGCGCTGCGCCATTTCCGTTCACGGCGCTTATTTACAGCAAAACCAATCGAATCCACACTCGCTTCAAGAAAAAAGGCGGCGGCACCTCACAAGAGATGACGCCGCCTTTTCGTGTAGGAGCCGGTTATCGGAGCTCCGCCCGATTAGGGCTTAACGTATGCCTGGATTACTCTTCCTCAACGTGGTTAATCACAGCACCCTTGGTGTGGATGAAGTTGGGGACGAAGGCGACGACCAGAAGGACAGCGAGAATCGCGTAGACACCGGTGGTACCGAAGGCCTCGGCAGCGCGGCCAAGCGTAATACCAATGACGGAGAAATCGAAGTCGCCGAACGTAGTGTTCTTGAAGCCAAAGACGTCAAGAACAGGCAGGAGCAGAGCCGGGGCAAAGGTGATGAGCAGGCCGTTGACGAAAGCACCAAGAGCTGCGCCCTTGCGACCGCCGGTAGCATTGCCGTAGATGCCTGCGGTAGCACCGCAGAAGAAGTGGGGAACCATGCCCGGGATGATGAAGATGCCCAAGGTAGCGCCCACGATGAACATACCGACCACGCCACCGATGAAGGAGGCAACAAAGCCGAGGATGACGGCGGTGGGAGCATAGGGGAAGAAGACGGCGCAGTCGACGGCGGGGATGGCGCCGGGGATCAGCTTGTTGGAGATGCCCTGGAAAGCCGGGACCAGGTCGGCAAGGATCATACGAACGCCGTTGTAGACGATAGTGACACCGACGGCGAAGGACAGGGCACAGGTCAGGGCGTAGACGATTACATTGTCGCCGCCAGCGGTCTTGGTAACGACCGCAGGATCTGCGATGTAAGCGGCGAAAGCGGTAACCAGGTAGAAGAAGGCCATGGTAAGAGCCGTGGAGATGGTGGTGTCGCGCAGGAAGGAGAACTTCTCGGGAACCTCGATCTTCTCGGTGCTGTTCTCCTCGGCGTCCTTAGCAAAAAGCGTACCGACTGCAGCGGAGATGTAATAGGCGAGTGAACCGAAGTGGCCCATGGCGATTTCATCGCCATCGGTAACCTTCTCGGTGAAACGCTGACCAACGGCGGGAAGCATAGCGCTCACGAGGCCCAGGAACATGCCGCCCACGATGACAAGCTGGACATCCTGGAAGCCAGATGCCTGCAGAACGGCAGACAGCAGGCAAGCCATGAACATGCTGTGATGGCCCGTCAGGAAGATGTACTTAAACTTGGTAAAGCGGGCAATGATAATGTTCACGACGTAGCCGAGAATCAGGATCATCATGGTCTGAACGCCGAGGACGCTCTGAGCCATCGAAACGACAACCTCGTTGTTGGGCACGACGCCGGTGATGTGGAAACCGGTCTCGATGAAGGTACCCAGCGGAGCAAGGTTCTCCTGAACAACAGCGGCGCCGGCAGACAGCATGATGTAGCCAAGGATCGGCTTCAGGGTGCCTGTCATCACCTTGTGGGCGGGACGCTTAAGCGCGACAAGGCCCACAAAAGCGAACAGACCCATAATCCATGCTGGCTTGGTCAGAATCGATTGGA
The DNA here is from genome assembly GCA_036303765.1 of Collinsella sp. GTDB lineage: Bacteria > Actinomycetota > Coriobacteriia > Coriobacteriales > Coriobacteriaceae > Collinsella. The sequence continues at coordinate 2,120 of JAXIZX010000221.1, forward strand.
TAAACTCAAGTATGGGAAGGATGACTTGCATCTGGGCTTCCTTTCTTTTTAACGTGGGCGCGTTTCCCTCTTCCACAGGGAACCGCCCCTTTTTGTGCCGCTTTAGGCGTTAGCGGCGGCCGCCTTGATTGCCTCGAGGGCGTCTTCGCGGATCTTCTTCTTGTTCACGTAGCTGCGAACGATCACGACGTTACCGTGAAGCTCGGGAGCGAGCTCCTTAACGGTAATGAACAGATCCGGATTTGCGGAAGAAGCACCGTTCAGGTCCATAGACTCAACGTCGGCCTTGATGCCCTCCTCCTCACAAAGCTCCTCGACTTTGCCAGCGAGCATCAGGCTGGACCCGATGCCGTTTCCGCATACGGTGATGATATGCATGGCAACCTTCCTCTCCTACACGTGACGGATTTTCCGTCTATCCAAAAGCGGCGACGCATCGCCGTGCCATTAAGGCCTAAAAGAATGAACGCATGGTCTCCAAAACCTGCTCGGGCGTACCGCACGCGCTGAGCTTGGCAACGCAGTCCTCGTCCTCGAACATCTGCGAAAGCTCCGCCAAGCAACCAAGATGAGCCTTGGGGTCGGGCGCGCAAATGCCCACGAGTACGTGAACCGGATCGAAATCCTCGTGTCCAAATGCAACCGCAGGATCAAGCGTGACGATGCAGATTCCCGCTTCGCTCACATTGCCATCGGCCTGGGCGTGGGGCATGGCGATACCCTCTTCCAGAACCATATAGGGGCCAAATTTGTGAACCGATGAAATCATGGCGTCGACATAGCTCTGGTCGCATTTGCCCGCGTCAACGAGCAGCTTGCCACATGCCCTAATCGCTTCCTCCCAATCGGAGGCCTGGACATGGCAGGCAACAAGCTCGGGTTTAAGAAGATCGGTCAGCATGACAGCTCCCTACTCCTCGGGCAGGATATGAAAACCAAGCGCCTGAATGTCGCGGGCAAAGCCCTTGACCGTATCAAGCGAGTACTCGAGCAAATCTTTCCCGAAATTCTTGCGCTTGGCGAGAAGGGCATTGGGGACCGTGATGATCTGGCAGCCAACAGACTCTGCCTGGAAGATGTTGAGTACCTCACGCGTGGATGCCCAGAGAACCTCGGCGGCGGGCTTGACGGCAGCCTTCTTTACGGACTCTGCCATGAGGGGCAGCGGATCGACGCCGGTATCGGCGATACGGCCGGCGAAGATGGACAGAATAGAGGGGGTCTCGGCAGAGACGGCATCGACGAACTCGTCGACCTGCTCGGGCGTGAAGATGGTGGTGACATTCACCTTGATACTATCGGCAGAAAGGCGCTTGACCAACGCTGCGGTGGACTCGCCCTTGGTGTTGAGCGCCGGGATCTTAACGTAGACGTTGTCCGCCCAGGTTGCGATCTCGCGAGCCTCGGCCTCCATACCCGCCTCGTCGTCGGCAAACACCTCGAACGAGACTGACACATCGGTGATGTGCTCAAGAACCGTCTTGGCAAAAGCGCGGTAGTCGGTCACGCCGCCGGCCTTCATAAGGGAAGGATTGGTCGTGAAGCCCTGAACGTTGCCGTTGTCGTGCATGTCAAGCATACCCTCGAGGTTAGCGCCGTCGGCAAACACCTTGATTGCCATGTTCGGTCCTTTCTCATCTAGCACTATTGCTATCGAAAGCCTTTTTCTTTGTTTCAAAAGCTTTTCGGTTTTCTTTTATAAACTATTTCAAAAGATATCGAAAGCTCAATTGCCAACTTTCCGCGAACGGTCGATTATCGGGCGCGAGCGTACCTCACTTTTTGTGAACACCTTCCAGGCAAGACTCTTTACTGGCTATTACAGGCATTCTGCATGTCAGGCCAACTACTAACACAAATAAAAGCAAAGCGTGTCATTCATCTCGTTCACTCGATTTTGCCTTGTTCTTTTCATATCGATACGTTATATTTCGATTACGAAAGGCATTTCTTTCGCCTTTCGTTCATAAGGAGCGACACATGGCATCTACTTCAGACCTTTCACCCGCCGAGCGTCAGCGATTTATCATGAACTGGCTGGCGGAAAAGCCGAATATCTCGGTATCCGACATCGTCCGTCGCTTTTCGGTTTCGGAAGTCACCGCACGACACGACCTCGTCTCACTGGAATCGGAAGGCAAATTGCGTCGTGTACGCGGCGGAGCAGTATCGCTTTCACGTTCCACTGCAATCTCGTATCCCGAAGAGCGCATCAATGTCCAAGTCGAAGCCAAGGAGGCTATCGCCGCGACCGCAGCAACTCTTGTTGACGATGGTGACGTTTTGGTGATCGACATCGGCACCACGGGCTTTTACTTCACTAAAGCCCTCATAGACAAGCGCGACATCACCATCATCACCGGCGATCTTGCCATCGCAAACTATGCCAGCTTCAATCTGCCCAACGCTTCGGTAGTGCTGTTAGGTGGTTCCGTGCGAAAGGGCCACCTTTATCTCGCGGGCGCGCTGACGTTCGACTGCATGAGCAAGCTTCATGCCGACAAGGCATTTGTCAGCGCCGACGGATTCCATCCCGACCACGGCTTTACCGTTGAGCACGACTTCTCTGCCATGATCAAGCGCATGTATCTAACCAACTCGAACCTGAGCTACATGATGGTCGACCAGGGTAAGTTCAATAAGACGAGCTTTTATCAGTCCGCACAGATCGATGACCTCGACGGCATCATCATCGATGGGGACAGCGAAGGTATCATGACAGCGGCAATCGAGAGCAGCCACAGTCATCCCAAACTCTATATTGCAAAATAGCTCACATGGCCGGGTCGCCCCCAATGCAGGCGACCCGGCCATGTATTAAATCAAGCCAAAGTGGCGCATAGCCGTGACGGTACCGTCGTGTGCGACGTCATCGGTCACGTAGTCGGCGACCGCCTTGACCTCAGGCATGGCGTTGCCCATGGCGACAGCCGTCTCGACCGCAGCGAGCATGCCCAGGTCGTTACCCGAATCGCCGAAGCCAAAGGTGCGCGCGTTGCCGGTGCGACCCAGGTATTCCAGCGCTCGCGCCACGCCCACGCCCTTGTCGATGCCCTTGGGGCTCAGCTCGCGATTCTGACCACCGGTGTTGCACAGCTCAAACTCGCGATCGATAAAGCCATCATCGTTGGCTACGCGAGCCAGGTCGCTCGCGACGATGCCTACCTTGCCCACGCGCAGACTGCCGTCGACGCGCATTTCCTCGGCGCTGTGCACCACAGAAGTGCCGATCAGAGATGACTGCTCAACACCCGCGGGTTCCAGGGCAAAAGTAGCCACGTTGGTCTCGAAAAAGGCTTCAATCCCTGCCGCGGCCATACGGCGTGCAAGCTCCTCAACAATGTCTTCGTCAAAGCAGTCCTCATACACCACGCGGCCCTCGACCTCGAGCGTGGCTCCCGCCATGGCAACGACGCCCGCGGGGTCGAGCGCACGCAAGCTATCGGCGATGAGCCACAAGGGACGACCCGTGCAGATAAATGCCTGGTGTCCCGCGTCGCGCAGACGATGAAACGCCTCAACGACCGCCTGCGAGGGGTGAACCGCCGAAAAGTCCTTGTCGGTCATGTTGTCGGGATCGAACGACGTCAGCGTGCCGTCCACGTCAAAAAAGAGCACGGCGGAATCGGGGCACGCATCAATCATATGGGTTCCTTTCAGGGGCGAGAGTAAACGAAGCATCCATCATATAATGGAGCGACGC
>JAXIZX010000222.1:0-1701 GCA_036303765.1 Collinsella sp.
GCGATTCCATTTGAGCCCTTGGGCTTGTTGAAATGGGATCGGGATTCGCATAAGATTGAAGCAGATGGCACCCGTTGCAGCGGGTTGGCCAACTCCGAAACACGTTTATGGCGTGAGAAGTGGCCGTCTTCGCATTACGCGGGGGCGGCTATTTCATTCGACCTCCAATGTGGATGCCGAGCTCCACAGCCGCGATTACAAGCAATAACAACGTCAGGACATCGTCAATACTCATAGTCCATCTCCTTCTCTGGTAGAGGGGAGCTGGCCCATCTGCTTCTAACGGTATTGTAACTAAAAGCGAACGAGTGTTCTATGGCTATTGCTGAATTAGATAATTAGACAAACATCTAAATATCGAGTATAGTGTGCGCGTCGAACGAACTGGTGAGAGGAGGTTCTATGCCGGGAGAGGGTTTTAAGGCACTTGCCGATCCAACGCGACGGCGCATTTTGGAGTTGCTGCGCGAGGGCAATTGCACGGCGGGGGAGCTTGCCGAGCATTTCGATATCAGTAAGCCGTCGCTGAGCCATCACTTGGCGACGCTCAAAAACGCCGGGTTGGTGACCGACGAGCGCCATGGCCAAAACATCGTATACAGCTTAAACACCACCGTCATGCAGGATTTAATTGGCTGGTTTATGGGTTTTACAAACAATGAAGGTGATAAGGATGAATAACGAAAACAAGGGCATTCACCCCACAGGGGTATCGTCGCGCGTGTGGATTGCGCTGGTCGCTCTGTGCGTCGCCAATGTCGTAGCGCACCTCATGGTGATGCCGAGCTTGCCTGCGCAGATTCCCACGCACTGGGGCGCGAACGGCGCCGTCGACGGTTGGGGTCCTAGCTGGATGGCCTCCGCGCTCGGCGTGCTGCCTCTGGCGCTTCTCGCAATGTTCTGCGTGGTGCCGCGCATCGACCCCAAAGGTGAGGCATATCGAACCTCGGGCAAGTTCTACCAGGGCTTCGTAATCGCCTTCACCTTGTTCATGTGCGCCATAAGCTGGCTGGGAGAGCTTACGGTCTGGGGCGTGGTGCCGGCGGTCGGTTCGGTTAACGTGCTGATTTCCGGTGTTGTCGGTTTGCTGTTCATCGGCGTAGGCAACTACTTGCCGCGTGTGAAGCAGAACTATACGCTCGGTATCAAGACACCCTGGGCGCTTGCCGATCCCGAGAACTGGCGCCGTACGCAGCGTTTTGGCGGCGCCTGCTTTATGGTGCTGGGTATTGGCCTGATTGTGATGGGCGTGGCAGGCAGCGTGCTTTCGAGTGAAGTCGTCGCCGCGGTGATTGCGGCTCTGGCGTTTGGTTCGGTTGGAGCCGTCTACGTCTACTCGTATCTGTTGTGGCGCAAATCGCAGCGAGCCGCTCGTTAAGGTTGCGGAAAACTAGCGTACGCAGTTCATAGTATGTTCCGGGGGACTTTTCCCAGGTAGTATTAGGGGGTGTGGGCAACCATGCCCCTTTTTCGTTACGTTTCAGAGCTGGTTTTCTCATTTCGTTTCCACTAAAGCGAAACAAGAATAGGGAAACAGCAGGTAGAAAGGATAAAACAGGCAAATGGCGGAGTTCATCTACCAGATGTATCAGGCTCGCAAGGCCCATGGCGACAAGGCAATCCTTGACGACGTGACCCTGAGCTTCTACCCCGGTGCCAAGATCGGCGTCGTGGGCCCCAACGGTATGGGCAAGTCGACCC
>JAXIZX010000223.1:0-1967 GCA_036303765.1 Collinsella sp.
CTGTCCAGCGCGCTGGCCGCGGCCTGCTCATCATCGCTGAGGACATCGACGGCGAGGCTCTGCCGACCCTGGTCCTCAACAAGATCCGTGGCGCCCTCAACGTCTGCGCCGTCAAGGCCCCGGGCTACGGCGATCGCCGCAAGCGCATTCTCGAGGACATCGCCGTCCTCACCGGTGGCCAGGCTGCCCTGGACGAGTTGGGCGTGAAGGTCGCTGACATCACCGCCGACATGCTCGGTACCGCTAAGTCCGTCACCATCTCCAAGGACAACACCGTCGTCGTCGGCGGCGCTGGCTCCAAGGAGGCCATCGACGCCCGTATCGCTCAGATTAAGGGCGAGATGGAGAACACCACCTCTGACTTCGACCGCGAGAAGCTCCAGGAGCGCCTGGCCAAGCTCTCCGGTGGCGTTGCCGTCATCAAGGTCGGCGCTGCTACCGAGTCCGAGCTCAAGGAGATCAAGCATCGTGTCGAGGATGCCCTGCAGGCTACCCGCGCTGCTGTCGAGGAGGGCATTGTCGCCGGTGGCGGCGTCGCCTTCATGGACGCTGCTCCTGCGCTCGACGCTGTCGAGATCGACGACCCCGAGGAGAAGATCGGCGTCGACATCGTCAAGAAGGCTCTGACCGCTCCGGTCGCCACCATCGCCAAGAACGCTGGCTTTGAGGGCGCTGTCGTGGTCGACAAGGTTGCTGAGCTGCCCGCCGGCCAGGGTCTCAACTCTGCCAACGGTGAGTGGGGCGACATGATCGAGATGGGCGTTCTCGACCCCGTCAAGGTCAGCCGCGTCACCCTGCAGAACGCTGCTTCTGTCGCCAGCCTGATCCTCATCACCGAGGCCACCGTCTCCGATGTGCCCAAGAACACTCAGCTTGAGGACGCTATCGCTGCTGCCACCGCTGGTCAGCAGGGCGGCGGTATGTACTAAGGCCGACAAGGTCTAGAACTCCCACCGGGAATCCGGGGGCGGGACGGGGACTTCTCTCCGGAACGTCCTCGGACATGCAAAGAGGCTCCGCATCGCGCTTCGCGCTGCGGAGCCTCTTTGCGTCCTGCGGAATATTCCGGAGAGAAGTCCCCGTCCCGCCCCCGGATTCCCTGCGTTTACGGCCTTGAGGCCGGCGGGCGGAGAAGGATGTGGTCGATAGGGATACGTGTCCCCTTCGCTGTTTCGCGCTTTGCGCGAAAGGCGCGTTGCTTTGGGATGGGTGGGGAACGTGGTTGCTTTGGCAACTGATCTCCGCCACAAATTACCCTTGGCATACTTGCGCGAGAACCTGCTCGTGCTACACTTGCAATTGCTGTTTCAGGGCGGGGTGGAATTCCCCACTGGCGGTAAATCGGGCGGTGTCAAAGGGACGCCGTGGCGCAGGCGAGGTGTCTGCGACCGAGCCGATGAGTCCGCGACCCGTGCGTGTGTTGGTTCGCATGCCGGCTGAACTGGTGAGATCCCAGTACCAACGGTTAGAGTCCGGATGAAAGAGGCAGGTGATCTTATGTCTGAACAGTCGCAGCATATCCATTTTGAGAACACGAATAGGTGGAGCACCAAACAGCTCGTTACCATGGCGTTGATGTGCGCCTTGGGCGCCCTGTTTATGTACGTGCAGCTGCCTATCCTTCCTTCGGCGCCGTTTTTGACGTATGACCCGTCGCTGGTGCCGGCGATGGTGTGCGGGTTTGCATATGGTCCCGGTGCCGGTACCGCTGTTGCCGCCATGGCGATCGTTATCCATGCGCTCACCACGGGTGACTGGGTCGGCGCGCTTATGAACCTGGTTGCCACGCTGGGCTACATTCTGCCCGCGGCTATCGTCTACCAGAAGATGCATACCTATAAGGGTGCCGTGATTGGCCTGGTGCTCGGCGTCATTGCCGCTACAGCGCTGTCTATGGTCGCAAACCTTACCATTGGCGTATGGTTCTGGTATGGCTCGGTCGATGTGATCGCCCCGCTCATGATTCC
>JAXIZX010000224.1:0-2413 GCA_036303765.1 Collinsella sp.
ACTATTCCACCGCAAGTTCGTGTGGGAACGCGAAATGCCCTACAGTCCGTATTTCACGACGACACGGTTAATGCGACGGCACCAAGGCTTGTACAAGGCGGCCAAAAACACGCAGGTCGCAAGGCCGTGCGTGATATCGAACGGCACCGCCGTGGCAAGACGTGCCACGGCACCCGCCCAAGTAAGCGGCCGTACAAATCCAATGATGTCATACGCGTTGATCACGACGCCATAGAGCAGGCCCGACGCAAAGCCGTACGCCAGCAGCGCTGGCATGCGCACGGTGCCGTCGGCGCGGTCGAACGCACCCGCATACGCCAGCGCACCGCCAACGTATCCCACGAGCCCCCAGGCATACATCTGCCACGGCGTCCACATGCCCTGTCCAAAAAAGAAAGTGCTGGTCAGCGCCGCCAGCGCGCCAACCATAAAACCGGTGCGGCGACCAAGCGTCGCCCCCGCGATAATGGCGATGGCGCTCACCGGCTTAAAGTCGGGAATGGGCCCAAACAGGATGCGCCCCGCCGCCGCCAGCGCCGCCAGCACCAGCGTGGGCATAATCTGGCGCAATCCCGGACGAGATGCCTCGTAACCCGCAAAGAACAGCGCGAGCACCAGCGCCACCACGACAAGCATGGCAAGCGCCGCCTGCTCAACACCCGCCAGCAACGCCGCAGCCATTACCGCCGGCACCGCCAACAACAGCGAGATCTCCAGTTTTGCAAGCAAACGCGAGAAACGACAGTCCGTCATCCCATCACGCCCTATAGAACACGTTGTCGGCAAAGAAGTCGGCCGGGGGCTCCATGCAGGCAATCTCGCCGTCAAACATCATGGCGACGTCGTCGGCTACCTGCTCGGCAAAGTCCAAATCGTGCGTAGCCATGATGACGGTGCCGCCAGCCTTCGCATGGTCACGCAGGGCGCGGGCGATGATGCGGCGGCTCTCCAGGTCAAGGCCCTTCGTGGGCTCGTCAAGCAGCAGCAGCTCGGGGCCGATCAGCAGCAGCTTTGCCAGCGCAAGCAGCTGGCGCTGTCCGCCCGAGAGGTCGTAAGGGTGGCGCGTCTCCAGGCCGTCCAATCCCAGTTGCGCCGCACGCTCCCGCGCCAAGTTCTCGTCATATCCGCAGGTCGAGGCCCATTCCATCAGCTCGTCGCGCACCGTCTCGGCAACCAGCAATGCTTTGGGATTCTGAGGCAGCAGCGCCGCCGAGGCCGCTCCGCGCACCATGCGGCCGCGCTGCAGCTTGGCGGTCTTCGCCAGCACCGAGAGCATCGTCGACTTACCGCATCCGTTGCCGCCCACGATCGCATGCACCGCACTGGCCGAAAACGCAACGTCGAGCCCGCGCAGCACCCAACCGCCCGCGCGATCGTAGCGAAACCAGCCTTCCGACAGGGTGGTAGCCGACCCGCCGTGCATTTTTTGGAGTATTCTGCTTCCATCCGTGCGCGGGAAGGCTTCCGAGCCGTTCTCGAGCGACGTTTGCGCCACAAATTCGGACGATTTGTCCAATTCTGAACTTTTTTTCGCGCTCGATACGTCCCCGGGCGGCTCCAGAGAGCCCAGATTGTCCTCACGTCTGCTGAATACTCCTTTATTTGCACATCGGATGGCACCCCACCCCAACATGTCATCGGAAAACAGCGATTCTCGGCGTCCCAAAGAAGCCATATCCGTCACCTCGCGCACGCGACCGTCCTCAATCCGGTACGCACACGTCACGTATTCGAGCATTGGGCGCGGCTGATGCGTCGCCACAACAACCGTGCAGCCCAGCTCGCGATTCACACGAAACAGCGCGTGCAGGAAATTCTTCTCCGCAACCGGATCAAGCTGAGACGTGGGCTCGTCGAGCAGCAGCACGCGCGGGCGCAATGCCAGCACAGCCGCCAGCGACAGCAGCTGTTTGCGTCCGCCCGAAAGCGTATCGGTGTCGCGGTGGAGCCAATCTTCCAGCCCAAAGAAATAGCTGGTCTCAGCTACGCGACGACGCATCTCATCACGCGCTAGCCCCAAGTTTTCCAGGCCAAACGCCATCTCGTGCCACACGGTTTCGCACACGATCTGGTTCTCGGGATCCTGGAACACATAGCCCACGCGCTCCGCCGATGCCCGCACATCCATGTCGGCGACGTTCTCGCCCAGCACGCGCGCATCGCCAGTGCGCTCGCCCGCCGGAGCGATCTCGGGTTTGAGCAGCGACAGCAGCGTCGACTTACCCGATCCGGTACCGCCAACAAGCAGCGCAAACGCACCTTGGGGAACAGACCAGTCGAGCCCCTCGAGCACCGCAGCATCAGCATCGGGGTAGGCAAAGCTCAGGCTCCGCACCTCAATCGCCGGCATATCCGGGCCGCACGCCGCGCCCGACACCGGGCCCCTATCCAACCGAGCCATCAGCCAAACCTC
>JAXIZX010000225.1:0-1681 GCA_036303765.1 Collinsella sp.
CGGTCGACGAGATTGCGGCGCTATGTGCCACGGGCGTGCCCATCGAGGTATTCTGCCACGGTGCGATTTGCATCGGCTATTCGGGGGCGTGCGAGTTCTCGGCCCTGCGGCGTGGGCGCTCGGCGATGCGCGGCGACTGCACGCAGCCGTGCCGTCTGGCGTACGACCTGGTGGACGAGGCGGGGCAGAGCGTTGTCGCCGTCGAGGGAGATCGCCTGCTGTGCCCGCGCGACTATCTGGGTATTGCACATCTGCCCGAGCTTGTAGATGCCGGCGTGGCGTCGCTCAAGATCGAGGGGCGCATGAAGAACCCCGATTACGTATTCAACGTGGTGCGGGAGTGGCGCCGGGCACTCGATATGCTGTACGACGGCGCGTGGGACCCCGGTGCCGTGGAAGAGCTTGAGCGCGAGCTGGGAAGGTCGTTTAACCGTGGGTTTACCGATGCGTACCTGCGAGGGCGTTCGGGTGCCGAGCTGATGAGCTTTGAGCGTGCGATTAACCAGGGCGTGCGCGTGGGGCGCTTGGTCGCTGTGGGCCACGAAGAGGTGACCGTTGAGCTCGACGCCGCCGTGGCGGCGGGTGACACGCTCGAGATTCGGTTCTATCCGGGTGTCGACGCGCGTCCCGATGCGCCCAAGCGCTGGCCGCAGGTGCCCTGCCCGGTGGATGCAGCAGCGGGGAAGCGCATCGTCGTGCATTGCAAGCGTAAGGTGGACGCGGGCTGCGAGGTGTACCTGATTCGCAGCGCCGGCGTGTTGGATCAGACGGCGGCGGTGTTGGAGCGCATGCGGGCCGAGGCGGATGCGATTGCGCCCGTTGAGCGTGCCGTTGAAGTGCTGCCCTTTGAGGGCGTTGCGGTGGATGGCGGTGCATCGACGGAGTTGGTGGAGTGCGCGGTTCCCACTCGCATGGTTTTTGCTTGGCAGCTGATGGATGCCGACCCGCGCGGAGAACTCGATTTGTCCGACGCCGTTGTGGTGCTTGACGAGGTGTGCCGCGCGAGTGACGCTGACTGGACCCGCTCACTGATGCAGCGTGCCGGGCGCGTCGTCTGCCGCAACCTGGGACAGGTGGTGATCGCTCGCGAGCTGGGCGTGACGTTTGACGTGGCGGCGCCGGTGTTCTGCGCGAATCGGGCCACGCTTACCTGGCTGCGCGGACTCGGTGCGGGGCGGGTGTACTTGCCGGCCGAGTTGCTCGGCAATGATGCGGAGCGTATTGCCGAACTGGCTGCTGAACCCGGCGTCTTGGGTCCGGTCGACGCCGACCGTCCCGAGCTTATGGTGTGCGAGCACTGCCTGCTGACCGCCGAGGGCGTCTGCGCCACCGATGCGACGGGACAGGTTCGTTGCCGCGACTGCTTGCGTCGTCGGCAGGTACGCTATCTGGTCGAGCGTGACGGTACACGTCTGCCAGTTGCCATTGACGCATGCGGCAGGACGAGGATTTTCCTGTCGTAGGTGCCGCGTCGCGTCAGTTTGTTATCATAAGAGAGTTTATGGACTTCCAGCACCGCCGTTTTCGGCGAGGGTGCTATAGCAAAAGGAGGATACCCAATGCTGTCTGTTGACGAGCAAATGCGTATCATCACCTCGGGCGCCGCGCAGATCGTTCCCGAGGCCGACCTTCGCAAGAAGCTTGAGAAGGGCGAGCCCCTCAACATCAAGCTCGGCGTCGA
>JAXIZX010000226.1:0-5344 GCA_036303765.1 Collinsella sp.
ACGAACATCTCGACAAAGTCGGAACCCGAGATGCTAAAGAACGGCACGCCCGCCTCGCCGGCTACAGCCTTGGCCAGCAGCGTTTTACCGGCGCCCGGAGGGCCCACCAGCAACACGCCGCGCGGAATCTTGGCGCCCAGCTTGCGATAGCGGTCCGGATCGCTCAAAAAGTCACGGATCTCCTCGAGTTCCTCGACTGCCTCGTCCACGCCGGCAACGTCTTCAAACTTGACCTTGGGGCGCGTGGCCTCGTTGGTCTTGGCGTTGGTCTTGCCAAACTGCATGTTCCTGTTGTTGGCGCCCATCATCTGGCGCATAAAGTAGAACATGATGGCGATAAGGGCGATCGTCGGAAGCACACTCATCGCCAAGTCGCCCCAAAAATCGGGATCGTTGGTGTTGACGATGTACTTGGTATCGGGGTGCTCCGCCATGAGCTCGGCAAGCGAATCGGAGCCGACATAGGTCGAGGAGAAGCTCTTGAGCTCGCTCGTATCGCCCTTGTCCTTCTTCGTCTTCCAGTAATGACCCGTCACGCTTCCGTCTTGAACCGTATAGGTCAGATCTTCGACGCGATCCTGCTTGATGGCGCTCACCATCTCGCTCGTCGCGAGCTTAACGGTATTGCTGGAATTGGCAAAGCCGGAGCCCATGTTAAAGAAGGCGTAGCCCAGAAGCGCGCAAGCCAAAATAAAATACAGCCAGCCCGTACGCGTGGGCTTCTTGCCTCCGGGCATCCCCGGGATCTTAGGCTCCCGGGGAGTCTGGGAATTGTTATCGTTGCGGTCGTCGGGCATCTTACGAATAAACCTCCGGTTTCAAAATGCCCAGATACGGAAGGTTACGATAGCGCTCGGCATAATCGAGGCCGTAGCCCACCACAAAGGCATCGGGGCAATGGGTTCCAACATACTTGGGCGTGATGGCCGAGGTACGGTCCTCAACGTCCTTCCACAGGAAGGCGGCGACCTCCAGAGAAGCGGGCTTGCGGCTCTCGAGGTTCTTCATCAGATACTTGAGCGTCAGGCCCGAGTCCAGAATGTCCTCGACGATCAGCACGTCGCGACCGCGGATGTCGATATCCAGGTCCTTAATGATACGCACGATACCCGAGGACTTCACACCGTCGCCATAGCTCGAAACAGCCATGAAATCGATGTTGGTCGGCAGCTCGATCTTGCGCATCAGGTCGCCCATAAAGACCACGGCGCCGCGCAGGACCGCAATCAGCACCAGATCCTTACCCGCGTAGTCGCGAGTAATCTGCTCGCCTAGGCGAGAGACGATACCGTCGATATCCTCCTGCGTAAACAGAACCTTCTCGATATCCGGATGTTGAGAAGCCATGACAACCCTTTCTTGTGCTTATCGCCCACACACCGCCGTATGGACGCGAACTTCACATTCTAGCAGCGCACGGGGTATATTTTCCAGCCCGTACACCATCAGCGCGGGAATACCGTCAACGTCGCACAGAATAGCTGGTGCGAGGGGCTAATCCGCGTCAACCACGCGAAGCAGATAAGCCACACGCGTCGCCGCCGTGCATTTAAAACGTTCGTCCGCGCGAACTCCGGCGACCCACACCACGGCACCTCCCGGCGCCGTCCTCACCACGGGCACGCCGGCGCGCTCGGAAACGGGAATGCGAGCCTCGCCTAGCAAGTCGGATACCTTCTTGCTTCGGCCACTCATTCCTAACGGGCACATCACGTCTCCCGGTGCGGGACCGTCCACCCACAGGCGCGCCAATCGCGCCTCTGCAGGGATCTCGCCACGTGAGCCCGCCAGGATCCGCTCACTATCGCTGTCGGCAAAACCCAGGGCAGCCGCGTCTACCAAAGCTGTCACTTCCCCGGCAGCCGCAAGCTCACGGGCGCGGCGCACGATATCGCATCCCGGCTCAACGGCCATCGGCTCTGCGACCAGCATGCGCCCCCCGCCCAACGGCAAACGACCGGGTATGGTAATCCAGTCCGCAACCAGCCCCTCACGAGCCGCCGGCGCCTTAAACGCTAGCATGCCAAACTCGACGCGCGCGTCAATTCCCGCCGGAAGCGTGACCGAGCCTGTGCCTTCGGCAACGCAGGAAAGGACTCGCTCCACATGTCGCATCTCTGGACGAGCGCCCGGATCGATGCGTTTGATCGCCAGTCGCACGATGCGCCGCGCGATTACCACCTCGGCCGCAGCAAGGCGTCTGGCATCGAGCACTAGCGCGCCCGCCGCCTCCTTGCGCAGGCAGCTTCGAAACGCCTGTGCCGACAGCTGGGATAGAAACGCATCTTCGTCACCCAAGATCTCACAGGCGGCGCCAATCGTCTTGCACACGCTCGCATTACGCTGTGCCACCACTGGCATTACCCGATGGCGCACGTAGTTTCGCAGATACGAGATATCCTCATTGCTCTCGTCTTCACGCCACGGCTGACCATGTACCTGTAGATAGCCCACGAGCTCGCCATGAGTTAGGTCGAGCAAGGGACGCACCACGATATTCCTCCGGCGAGGAATGCTCGATAGACCAGCGGGCCCCGAACCCTTAATCGCGTTCATCAAAAACGTTTCCGCGCGATCCGAAGACGTGTGCGCGGTGCAGATACGAGCCGCCGTTCGCGGTGCCCCCGTCTGGGCGCAGAGTTCGCGAACATACCTCCGCGCCGCGGCATAGCGCACCTCGCGGGCCGCGGCCTCAATATTGCCCGACTCCCCATCAAAATAAGCGTGCTCCACACACAGCGGTAAACCATATTGCGCGCAGAGCTCACGCACAAAGGCCTCGTCGCCATCGGACGCCTTGCCGCGCAGATGATGGTTTACATGCAGCACATGCAGGCGCTCGCGAGCAATGGGGGCAACACCGCGTCCGTCTTGGATATCCAGCTTTGATGTGCACGCCATAAGAAGCAGTGCCGTCGAGTCCGCGCCGCCTGATACCATGAGCACGACAGGAGCTGCCTGCTGCCTCGTCCGGGTCTCATCGACTGCCCCAGGCACGGCATGGTGTCCGTAATGCTGTGATACCGTTGGCATTCGCTTCCTCCTTTATTCGTCCGCACCCATTGTATCCTTTGGAATCTTATGTCTTGCCTGCACCTTCATATCCTCGGCAGTGGCTCTAAAGGCAACTGCGCACTCATCGAGGGCCCGCAGGGGCTCATTATGGTCGATGACGGACTGTCTCGCCGCGAGACATTAAAGCGCATGGCAGAACTGGGGCTCTCGGCAGACAACGTCTCGGCTCTTCTCATTACTCATGAGCATAGCGATCACATCAAGGGCCTCGATGTCTGGTGCAAGCACTGGCACGGCCCCCTCTTTGCCAGCAGGGGCACTCTTTCGAGCAAAGAAAATCTTTCGCATCTGCCTGTCGAGGAATTCGATCCCGGTGACACCCTATCCATTGCCGGCATCCACGTGCAAACCTACTCAACGTCACACGATGTCATCAATCCAGTCGGCTATCGATTCGACACCCTCGATGATTCCATCGGTTTTGCCACCGACACCGGAGAGCTATCGAGCCAAGCCATGAACACCCTCGAAGATTGTCGAGTCCTCGCACTCGAAAGCAACCACGATGTGACCATGCTGCGCGAGGGAGAATATCCCCGCTTTCTTCAGGAGCGCATCCTGTCTGCAAGGGGACACCTCTCCAATGGCCAAGCCGCCGAAGCCGCGCGCGAACTTGTTACCGAACGCACCGAACAGCTCATTGCCATGCATATCAGCCAAGATAACAATCGTCCGAGCCTTACCGTCAAAAGCTATGCCAAAGCTCTGACCGCAACCCTGGATGACGAGGTCGGCAGCTCCGCAACCCTTCTCCAAGGATCGCGAAAACTCTCGATACGCCCCGCAAGCCAGCATCGGCCAGTAACCATTCAATAGACTGTCCTAGACAGCAAAAGGGGCCGAGAATCGCTTCCCAGCCCCTTTTGCTGTCTTTTAATAGCGCAGAACACCAACGAAGTTAGTCGATGGAGATCTTCGTAACGTTCTTCTTCTCGACGATCTTGGGGACCGTAACGGTCAGGATGCCGTCAGCGTACTTAGCCGAGAGGCCCTCGCTCGAAGCGTCCTTTAGATACACGCCACGCGTCGCGCTGTACGAGCTGAACTCCTTCTGCAGGAAGTTCTTGCCCTCGTTCTCCTCGTCTTCCTCGACATTCACGCTAATGGACAGACGACCCTCGTTAAGCTCGACATCGATATCGTCCTTGGCGACGCCGGTCAGATAAGCCTTGACCTCATAGCCGTCGCCCTTATCCTCAACGTCAACGGGAAACGCCTTGGAAGCAATCGAGTTGTTTGCAAGGTCAGTCATATCATCAAACAGATCGAACAGCGAGCTAGCAGAAGGACGAACGCCAAAAACCGAACGATAAGGAACCATGCTTGCCATGTTTACCACTCCTTTTAAGGACTGCCGAGTCATCTTCTAGGTGACTGGGACTTCTTTTGACGCTCTTATATATGCCCACCCAGTGCTCATATATACATCGACTATAAAGTTTTTTGAGTCGAGTACTATAAGCATATCTAAGTGCGTATGACTCAGGTTTTAGGAAGGTTAAGGTTCTTTGAACCAGAGCTTAAATACCGAGTATGTCCCCAGCTACAAATAACAAGGGGCTTACAATGAGCGCGTACACGTTGTTGGTAACGAGCTAAAGGGCATCATGGACGACCAAAACCAGAACAAAATGTTTATGCCGACGCAGGGGGAAGATACTTCCACGCAGCCGCCGCGGTTCCATCGCCCCCACATCTCGCAAGAGCCCATTAATGATCCGGAGCCCGAGTATGTGACGAGAAATCGATATCAAACGCTCGAGGATGCCCAAACGGGACGTAAACATATGGGCGTCGCCTCGGGAGACCCTGTATATCTGAAAGACGCACCATTATCTAAAAACAGCGCAGCTAGTGATGAGCCGATGAAAGCATCCGCCACTCATCGACAAAGAGGTCCTCGACCAAAGCAAACCTTGACGCATTCGGCTCGCTATCTCGAAACGCCAAAACAGGGAAAATCAATCTTCGTTTCGACAAGTAAACGACGCAAGCAGCATCGACTGACAATCCTGCTTTTGATCATTGCGGTCATAGCAGTTGCCCTTGTTATTCGATTTATTTTCTTTAAATAAAAGCTCAATACCAAAAACGATAAGATCGTCTGGTGTAAATGAGTCATTTACGCCCGGTAAACGCAAAAAAGGGGGAGGCCGCGAGGCCTCCCCCTTCTAAGTTCAAGCGCACGGCTCGGTGCCGTCCACCGGTCAGCGGCGCCCTGGCCTCCCACGGGCTGACCCCGCAGTACTCTCGGCGCGATGGGGCTTAG
>JAXIZX010000227.1:0-5744 GCA_036303765.1 Collinsella sp.
ACGCTATCTACGGCGGCAGCAAGCTGCTGTATGCCCAGGTGCTCAAGGAAGACCGCGACATCGCACTGGTCTCGAGCGACTATCGTTTGATGAACTTCAACACGTCGTTGCTCAAGACCAAGACGACTACCAACACGCAGGGCGTCCAGGCCTTTACCGCCAAGAAGGGCCGCTCGGTCACCACCGTCGGCACAACCGAAGAGATCCTTGGCGCCGGCGTCTCGGCCGAGAAGTTCACCGCGCAGAGCCTCCCCTCAGCCGGTGCCCTCATGAAAGAAAACGACATGCCGAGTTTGTTTGATTAGGACGACGGCAGAACCGCCATGGTTTTACAAAGCAGCGGGGCCCGGAGCGCAGCAATATCGCGCCCCGGGCCCCGCTCGTTGCGGAGGTCATCCTCGGAAATGTCGACGATACGGGGGCTTCCCGCACCGTCCTAAGCCGTTAGCAAAACTCGCAAAAGTTAGCAAAAGTTGCAAAAATTAGCAAAACTTGCAAAGGAGCCACCATGGAGTACAGCAAATGGCTCCGCCATGCCAGGCATGCTCGAAGATATTATCGAGCGAACCAAAGAAGCGGCAGATAGCTACCTTTCACAGTCTCACGCGCGCATGAACGGCGTTCAAATTGGTCCAGTGGGCATCGATTGGACATATGTTCAAGAAGCCCAGGGCAACTGGCGCACGTGCATGAATGGCATCTTCAGGCAACTCGAGAAGCATGGCATCGGGCTTCTCTCGAAACGACCTATCGAGAGCTTTCCGATAAAGACATTGAGTTTTTGCTCGCGATGCTGCCCGATTCTGGCCCCAGCAGGATCTCGGAGATAGCCAAACGCATGGGCGTCGCCAGCAACTACGCAAGCCAATACAAACGCCGCCTCCTCGAGGACGGCGTTATCGGGGAACGTGGGCGTGGCCTCGTCGGCCTCGACATCCCCGCGTTCAGAGAATTCTTGAACGAGAAGGCGTTTTAGCACACCGGAATTGTCCGCGGGAGCATCGTTGCATGGCAATCAGCATTCCTCCTGGTAAGGGCAGCAAGCATTTCCGCTAGTGCTGATTGCCATGCGCCCCTCTTGTCCTTAGGCGAGCTTGCGGGCGAGCTCTCGCACCCCTTCCAACTTGGGCGACGATGCCATGCTGTCGCGCTCGGTCATGCCGCTGATGGTGACAATGCCCTGGTCCTCCCACTTGCAGTACGCGCATGTGGCCCTGTACATAGCAATCGCCGCATCATAGACGCCCTCGC
Source organism: Collinsella sp. (assembly GCA_036303765.1). Classification (GTDB taxonomy): domain Bacteria; phylum Actinomycetota; class Coriobacteriia; order Coriobacteriales; family Coriobacteriaceae; genus Collinsella. The sequence continues at coordinate 1,252 of JAXIZX010000227.1, forward strand.
TGTGGCTATCGAGCAAAAGGGCCGTCTTGGTGAACGGGAAGCCTGTAGCACCGAAGGCGTACAGGCGGTCGATGGCGGCCTTCTCCTGCGCAGTGATATCAAACCAGTAGATAGGCGAAGCGAAGACAACCATATCGGCGCCTTTCAGCGACTCGATCACGTCGACCATGTCATCCTTCTGCACGCAAGTGCCCTCGTGGGCGAAGCAATACTGACACCCCAGGCAACCACCGATTTTCTTGCTGGCAACACGGACGACCTCGACCGTATTGCCGCCCTCACGCGCGGTCTCGGCAAACGCCTCGACCATGGTGTCGGTATTGGCGCCCCTGCGCGGGCTACCACTCAATACAACGATATTCATAGAAATCTCCCTCCCTCATGCCGCAGGCGCGCGGCACACATTTTGTTGTAACCAAAACGGATGGAGCTATTCAGTCGTCTGCAGGCCACATCTCTTGTTCGTGTTCTCTAGACAAGGCGCAAACGGTGCTGCACCCCCCTGTCGCGCTATATCCCTACGCAGTGTTCAGAACCCCTGCTCACCGAGCAGCACCGCGCGAGGTCCAGCACGAGTACGCCTTCCCGGGTACAGGTCTCATGCCCTATGCGGGAGATGAGGACCTTCGGGAACACGTCCCCGATGGGCAGAAGCGACGCGAGCTCCCCCTCAAGCATCAAGTTGATGCTCATATCGCCTCTCACATACGCTCTCCTTCCCGGTTTCGAAACTCGAATTGATTTAAAGTTTCGAAACCGGGAAGGCAATATACAAAAGGATGTGTCGAGGAACGAATCCCAGCCACGTCATGTCGGCAGCGATGAAGGGCGCATCCGCGCGTGCTACAATGCGGGCATCAGAGATGAAAACACAGTCCCCGTCGGGTAGTCGTGGGCGTGCGGGAGTCCGCATCAGTAACCTGCCTCCTTGGTTGTCCCTTCTCTGCATGGTCATCTACATAAAGGAGGAACCAGCCATGCAGATCAGCGTGTCGTCCACCCTGACCGTATATCACGACGGTCAATTCTGGGTCGGGCTGGCGGAGCACGTCGAGGGCGGAAAGTACGGCGTCGCCCGCATCGTCTTCGGCGCGGAGCCGTCCGATGAGGAGATCCTGCGATTCGTTACAAGCGAATGGGAGAAGCTCTCGTTCTTCGGCGACAAGGCCATTGAAACAAACAAGCCCGCGAAGAACCCCAAGCGGCGCGCCCGTGAGGCGGCGAAAGCCCTTAAGCGGCCCGCGATGAGCACCAAGGCGCAGCAGGCGCTCGCAGCACAGAGAGAAGCGATGAAACAGGAGTCAGCTCATGCAAGAAGCCGACGCCGCGCGGAAGAGGCTGATGCGCGGCTTCGAGCAGCGAAAGCTGAAGCGCAAGCAGAAGCATCGTGGGCATTGATTGCCATTTGCAGCAAGGCAAACCATATACAGCAGCGGCGCCAGTTCCACTTGAAGCCGACACCGCGTAGACGCTGATGGTGACGGCTATGCACGGGCACGGGCGCGCCACCGCACTTCACAGCTTGTTTCTCAAGTATTTAGGACGCACACGCGGCGTTCAAAAATGCGGAGCGACTCCGCATGGCTCGAGACTGAGCCGAGGTGCCCTACTTCTCGCCTTCCAGCAGGCCCACGATGCGATCGATGTCGACGGCAAAGCAGGACCTTCCCTCGCGCTCATAGAGGTCAAGGTACGCCTGGCATTCGGAGACAATGCGTTTGGTGTTGCCATCGATGATGCGCTGGAGCGTCTCGTAGTAGGCCGAGCCCTCGGTCCTGAAGCGGCGCTGGTAGGCCTTGGTTATGGGGAACATCTTGATGTAGTGGATGCCGTGGCGGCAGCCGGGGCGCGTCGTGGGGCGGGGTGGCAACGCAAAGTACTGGTCTTTGGGCACGTTAGGGGCGATGTTGGAACGCAGCGGCACGGCGAAGTCCCTGCGCTTTCCGCGGAAACGCAGCCTCACCACCACGATGCAGGGGCGATTGTGCTTAAGCATGAGCTCACGGTCGCCATCGACGAGGTCGAAGAAGTCCTGGGAGATGGATACGATCTTCATCGGTTACGCCCCCTCATACGAAGCGGGGCCCGCATCGCTGCAGGCCCCTACAGGTGGGCGATATTCTACGCCTTGCGGCACCCCGTCGCCCACGGAGGTTAAACGTACACGTAAGCCGTACTCTGAAAGCCGCGGCTTCCGGCAAGTAGTTTATACCACGAAAGGTCGCTTTCAATGCGCATAGCTCGCAAAATAACACTCGCTGGGCCGTCACCCCTGGCAGTTACCCTCCAATCTTCATTGGAGTCAGCAGGTCAATTCATATATTCATGGGGGTTTATCCTACCGTCGGTGAGCGATTTGGTTAGGGTGCCGAAGCGGTCGAGGATGTCGACGACCTTCTGCTGGGTGCCGATGGATGGGGCGGGAATCTCGACCCTCGATAAGTCCACAGGCGCGGCTTCGATTACCTTTTTCGATTTAGCGTATTGCTCTTCAGATCATCGTGGTGTGCTCGTAGCCGCGCTCCACGAGGAGCCGCTCGGCAACGTCGAGAATCTTCTCGACCGTCTCCTCCGGGTACTTATTGCGTGCCACGGGCACCTCCGTCCTTGTTATCGCGATAAACATACCATGAGTGGCGTACGGGTCGAGAAGGGCTGGCGCCAAAAGAGCCCAACGGCCGTTACAGCTTCGTTAGAAACGCGCCCCACCATGGATGTTGAACCCGAAAGGTAAGGCGCGCGGGCACGGCGACTCGGCCCGCGCGCCCGGAAGAGAAAGGATAAGCCCATGGATTACATGCTCGAGACGCGCGGGCTCACCAAGCGCTTCGGCCGCGGCGACCAGGCGCAGGACGCCGTGGCCGACGTGAGCCTTCATATCCGCGAGGGCGAGGTGTACGGGCTGCTCGGCCCCAACGGCGCCGGCAAGTCGACAACGCTCAAGATAATCTGCGGGATGCTGCGGCCGACGGCCGGGGAGATCCTCTTTGCCGGGCACGCCTGGCGCCGCGAGGACCTCTACGCAATCGGCAGCCTCATCGAGGAGGCGCCGCTCTACCCCAACCTCACCGCGCGCGAGAACCTGCGCGTGCGCACCACGCTGCTGGGCCTTCCCGAGAGCCGCATAGATGAGGTGCTCGCCGCCGTGGACCTCGCGGACACCGGGAAGAAGCGCACCGGGCGCTTCTCGATGGGCATGCGGCAACGCCTGGGGCTCGCGCTGGCGCTGATCGTCCGGCCACGCCTGCTCGTACTCGACGAGCCCACCAACGGTCTCGACCCCATCGGCATCGAGGAGCTGCGCGACCAGATCCGCGGCTTCGCGGCGGCGGGCACGACGGTGATCGTCTCGAGCCACATCCTCTCCGAGGTGCAGCAGATGGCGGACACCATCGGCATCATCTACGGGGGGCGCCTCGCCTACGAGGATGCGCTTCGGCCCGGGCAGGACCTCGAGGAACTCTTCATGAGCGTCTGCCGGGAGGGGCGTCGGACGCGCGGGGAGGTGGCGGCATGACGGGCGAGAAAGGCGGCCTGCTCGCGGGCCTGCGCGCCGAGGCCCTGAAGTCGCGCCACGCGGCACCGGTTCGCCTGGCCGTGCTCATGGCGCTGCCGATGCCGCTGCTCGGCGCGATGCCCTACCGGGGCGTGCAGATCTTCAGCGCGTGGAACTACTGGTACGCGCTCTTCCTGCCCGTGTCTCTCTCGCTCGTGGTGGCGTGCGTCGCGCGGGCGGACGCTCGCACGCGGATGCGGGGGCTTCTGGGCCTGGGCTTCCCGCTCGGGCGCGCCTGGTGGGCCAAGGCGCTCTGGTGCCTCGCGCTCTGCACGCTCTCGAACCTCGTGGTCTTCGGCATCTACCTCGCGGGCTCGGCGTTCTCCTCGCAGGGCCTCACGGCCGCGGGCACGCTCACGATGCTCCTCTGCGCGCTCGCCAACACGGTGACCGCGGCGTGGATGATCCCCGCAGGGCTCTTCCTCACGGCGCGGCTCGGCATGCTCGCGGGCATCTTCTGCCCGCTCGCCACGCAGCTCGTGGGTGGGTTCGCCTGGTCGCTGATGCCGCTGCCGCAGCTCTTTCCGCCGTCGGCGAGCATGGTCATCCCCACGAGCTTCATCCCCGTGCTGCCGAGCGGCGAGCCACTCGCGGCGGACATGGCGCTCGGCGGGGCGCTCGCGGCGGACGGCATGCTCACACTGGCGGGCCTTGCGGTCTGCGCGATCGCGTTCGCCGCGCTCACGGCGGCGGGCGCGGCCTGGTTCGCGCGCTCCGAGGAGAGGTGATGGCCATGACACGACTCTCCGACCCGACGCCGCGCATGACCCTCCCGCGGGCCCTGCTCTCCGAGGCCCTGCGCCTGGATCGGCCTCCACGCCGCCTCCGAGGCCGCGAGCGCCCACGGGGGCTCCGTCTCGCTCGCCAACAGCCCCTCGGGCGGCGCGGTGGCCACCATCGCGGTCCCCCTGTGCGGGGCCTGACGACTCAGGCCCTC
>JAXIZX010000228.1:0-2131 GCA_036303765.1 Collinsella sp.
AGGTAGGAATCCTCATTGTGCGGGCGCACGCAGCCAACGTCGGAGCGGGCGCCCCACATGAGTTGCGTGGTGGTGCCGGCATCATAGGTCGAGTCGGTCTCGATGCGCTCCTCGGTCAGGGGCTCAAAGCTCATGGTCGAGCCGGGGTCTTTGAGCTTGGCCTCAACGGCGGCAACGTCGATCTCGGCTGTGTCACCGGGAGAGACGGTGTCGGTCTCGGCGTTTGATTCGGAATCGCCGGTGTCCGGGGAGTCGGGCTCCTCGGACACGCGGGCGGTCGACTCGTCGTCTTGCGGGCTGACGTCTATAGGCTCGGGCGCCGGCGTAGACGCGGGCGCAACCTCGGATGCCGGGGCTATGGGAAACGCCGGCGCGGCGGGCTCGGGTGCCGCAAACACCGCAGCGCTCTCGTTGATTGCCGCGGCGACGGGCTCTGCAAAGTGAGCCGGCGCCGGGGTTGCTTCGGGCGCTGTGGGCTGTTCCGCAGCATGTGCGCCGATGGGCGCCGCTACGGCATCCTCTTCGTCCTCGTTATCGGCGAGATCTGAAATATCATGCGTTACATGCGAAAGAGGCAGGGAGAACACGGTGTCCTCGGGCTCCACGGGTGTGGAGTCTGCCGGAGCGGCGTGGGCCGGTGCAGCTACGGCGGCAGCCGGTGCCTCGGTCATGGTTGCGGACTTGTTCTCCTCGTCGATCATCGACGGTTCACCTTCATGACCACGTCGCCAATCTGGACTTCGTCGCCCTCGCGCAGCGTTGCGGGTTCCACCAGCTGGCGGCCGTTGACGAGCGTGCCGTTAAGCGAGTTGAGGTCCTCGATAATAAGTGCCGGACCCTGCAGCGAAAAACGCGCATGCGAGGCCGAGACAAACGGTTCGTTGATGCAGATGTCCGACGACGGCGAACGGCCGACGATGACGGGGCCGAGCATATCCACGTGGATGCCGCGGATGCCGCGCGGGCCCTTGTCCACATCGATCGTCCAGATGGCCGAGTCGCGGCGCTGGCCGCGGACGAGCCCCACGCCGGTCTTCATGACGGCAAACAGGAAGATATAAAGCAGGACGACCAGGACGATGCGGCCTGCAAACAGGACGATATCGATGTTCATAAGCGACTATCCCCTAAATTCGAACGTGCTCAGGCCAAACGTCAGCAGGTCGCCGTTGCGCAGCGGGCAGCGCGTGATGCGACGGTTGTTGACGAGCGTGCCGTTGGTGGAGTTGAGGTCCTCGATCGACCAATCCGAGCCCGTAAAGGTGAGCTGGGCATGACGGCGCGACACGTTGGGGTCGCGCAGGGCGATGTCGGAAACCGAGCGCTCGCGACCGATGGTCACCTGTGCGGAGGTGATGGCGTGGCTCTCGCCGCTCACGACATCGACGAGCTGGGCGAGCGGACGCTGCGGGGCGCGAGAGCTTGCCATGTTGGAGGCGATGCTGGCTGCGGCGCCAAGGCCAGCGGCGGCGCCGGTCGCGGCGGCTCCGCCCATGCCGGCAAGCGCGTCGCGCGAGACGGTTTGGGGCACGGGAATGGGTGCGGCGGCGGGGTCGGGCATATTGGGCGCAAAGGGGTCGGCCACGGCAAGCGGGTCGGGAGTGGCAGCACGAGGTGCCGGCTGCTGCTGCGGCATAGCAGCGGGGTGTTGCTGCGGGGCGGCAAACTGCTGCTGGCCGGCGCGCGGGGCGCTGGCGGCACGGCTCGCGGCTGAGTTGTTCTGGCCCAGGCCGTTTTGGTAGGCGCGCTCTTCCTCGTACAGGCGACCGAGCGTGGGGGCATCGACGTTCTCGGCAAAGACCGAGAACTTGCCGCCGCGCAGCTGCGGGTCGATCATAAAGCGAACGAGGGGCTCGCCGACAAAGACGTAGCGGCGCTTTTCGGCCTGCGCTTTCACAAACTCGCGGACCTCGCGCGAAAGCTCGGGATAGAACGGGGCGAGCATGGGATCGTCGTCGGCGGCGATAAGGATGGTATAGAGCGCCGGCGCGGTGTTGACGCCGTTGATCACCAGAGTCTGATCCTCCATGTCGCGAGCGGCCTGCTTGGCAAGCTTCTTAAAGGAGAACGGGGCACGGGTGGCACCGAAGATGCCGGCCACGTGGTCCTCGAAGATGTTCAGGAAGTTCAC
>JAXIZX010000229.1:0-2085 GCA_036303765.1 Collinsella sp.
CAAAAAATGCCAAATATGAGTACTGTTGCTGCGTTGGTCACATATGTTTGCACATAATAACGGGCTCCTAATGAGAGTACTTCTCGTTAGGAGCCCATTTTATTGAACATTTGGGGAGCTACGTCAGCTCGCGCAGCTGGTCGTCATGCCTGCAAGCATCAAAAATGCCCCAAATCGCTGCTACTAAAAAGGTAACAGTACTCATATTTGATGTTTTTTGACCACGGCTATCTACAAACCCCCTAGGCCACTCATTGGGGACAGACTTAAATGACCAGGTGTGGCTGCCGGGGCTAGGCTGTTAGGTCGAGTTCGTAGAGGAAGCTTTCGCGAGGCATGTCGTGGCGGCGCTCTTCGCGGTTGGCGCGGTGCGTGGCCGTGCGCTTAAAGCCGTGCAGCTCGTAGAACTTCCACGAGCAGTTGGAGTCGGTGTACAGGTGCGCCCTCGTCGCTCCAAGCGAGGACAGGTGCGAGACCGCGGCATCGAGCAGAACCGTGCCAACGCCCAGGCCATGGACATCGCGATCCACGGCAAGCAGCGTGACCTCGTTGTCGTGCGGCAACGGGCTGCTCTCGAGCAGGCGGTTGTTGGTTCGGATGGTTGCGCGCACAAACGAGAGATACTCGGCGCAGGCATCAGGCTCCAGCTCACGCATCTGCGATAGCAGCGCGCGTTCGGTATCCATCCAATGCTCGTTGATAGTGACGCCGGAGTTCTGTCCTGCGCGTGCAAGTGCAATGCCGCGCGCCTCGCCGTCAATCACCGCAACCTGTGAAAACGTCGACGACGAAAGGCAGTAGGCGAGGTCGCACGCGGCCTCAAGGCGGTTGTACTCATCGTTATCCGAATTGTTATGCCAAAGCTGCTGCAGAATCAGCGCGATGGCGTCGAAGTCTTCGGTATCAAACGGTCGGTAGAGAACCCGCGAGACCATGGTGCCTCTTTCTTTTGCGGATGCATATCGAGCACAGTTCTACCACGCCATTGGCATCTAATTATGGTGCCCCTGTGTTCCATGAACTCACCGTGCCCGGTGCTGTGCCCATCCCCTCCGCGTGCAAACTTTTTCTGCACATGCGCCCGTTGCGGGGTGCATCGATGCGCTCGATGCGCTACATTAAATCAGTATTTTCAATGCCGCTGCGCGAGCGCTGCAGATCGACGTATCACCGACTCACAGAGCACGGCGGCGTACCAGACAGGAGGACTGCATGGGATCTGATGTGAAGATCGCACGCGCGTTGATCTCGGTTACCGATAAGACGGGCGTCGTCGATTTCGCACGGACGCTGGTCGATGACTTTGGCGTCGAGATCATCTCTACGGGCGGCACGGCTCGTGCCATCGAGGACGCGGGCGTTCCCGTAACCCCCATCGAGGAGTTCACGGGCTATCCCGAGATGATGGACGGCCGCGTTAAGACCCTGCACCCCAAGGTTCACGGCGCGCTGCTGGCCCGCCGCGATTCCGAGCAGCACATGCAGGAGGCCGCTCAGCACGGCATTAAGCTGATCGACCTGGTCGTCGTCAACCTGTACGAGTTCGAGAAGACCGTCGCCAACCCCGAGGTCACCTTCGCGGATGCCATCGAGCACATCGACATCGGTGGCCCCTCCATGCTGCGCTCTGCCGCTAAGAACGCCGCGAGCGTTACCGTCATTTCCGACCCGGCCGACTACGACGCCGTCCTGGCCGAGATGCGCGAGACCGGTGGCTGCACCACGCTTTCCACCCGTCGTCGCCTGCAGGTGAAGGTCTACCAGACCACCGCCGCCTACGACACGGCTATCTCCCGTTGGCTTGCCGCCCAGGCAAGCGACGTGGCGGACACCTCTGCCAAGCTCGAGATCTCGCTGGAGAAGGTCGACGACTTGCGCTATGGCGAGAACCCTCAGCAGAAGGCTACGGTCTACCGCTTTGCCGAGGGCTGCGAGAACACCGCGAGCTCGCAGTTCCCGCTCGTGGGCTCCGAGCAGATCCAGGGCAAGCCGCTCAGCTACAACAACTATCTGGATGCCGATGCCGCTTGGAACCTGGTCCGCGAGTTCGACGAGCCGGCCTGCGTGATCCTCAAGCACCAGAAC
>JAXIZX010000230.1:0-41485 GCA_036303765.1 Collinsella sp.
CCCTTAGGCGCATCTCAGTGAAAGACCTGATGGAGGGCATCCTAATGCCGGAGGAAAAGGTGGAGGGGGTCGAGCTCATCCGGGTCGATGCGACCAAGGCGGACCGTTACTGCCTGCGTGCGGGCGATATCCTGATGCCGAGGATGCTGCCCAGGCACAAGTACGCGGACTGCATGGTGGTGAACGTGGAGTATGCGGAGCAGGACCTTGCCTCGTCCCACAACATGATAACCATATGCCCGCAGGCCGTGGATATGACCGAAGGGGGGCGCATAGCGTATTCCGAGATGATGGCGACATGGCGCTTATAGGCCCAAGGCCTGATCGCCCGGCTTTTTGCGCCGAGTTCGAGAAGCGCATTCACGGCTGGAACTATCGCACTCTAGTGAAGCCAGGGCTCAGCGACCTCGCGCAGGTAAGGGGCGGCTATGACCTTTTGCCGAAGGAGAAAGTTGCACTCGACTTGTGGCGCGTGGGGTATCCCAGCCTGCGCATCGCGCGCGTCACCGATCCGCCGCACTCCTCGATCATATCGACGGCCCTGCGCTTCTGCTCGTCCGTGTAGCTCGGCATTCGCGAACTCCTAACCGGACCGATTCGGTCCAACTATTTGTCAACCTATCCCGTGATGTTTGGCATCGCGTAGTTTCTTGAGCTAACCGATGGTCTCGATGCTTGGGCGCACTTGTCCAACCCCTTGTTAAAATAGGGTTTGATGATTGGCGGCTGGCTTCGGGTGGAAACGGGCTAGCCGTTATTTCTTTTTGTACTTATTGCCGTCTCTCAGCATCGCGTACATGACGTCGAGCCTCTTTCTGGCGAGGGCGGTTATCGACGAGTTGTAACACCTCCCCTCGGCCCGCTTCCGCTCGTAGTACTTGCGCGATTCGTCGCAGAACAGTATCGATTTGCTCGCCGAAAGGACCAGCACGCGCTTCAGCCTTCGGTTCCCCCCGCGAGGCTTCGTTACCGAATTGACGCTCCTGCCGGATTGTCTGACCTTTGGCGACAGGCCCGCGTACGAAGCGAGCCTGGCCGCCGTCGGGAACCTCGTGACGTCTCCCACTTCGGCCAAGAACGTCGCGCAGGTTACCGCCCCGACGCCGGGCATCGACATCAGTATCTCCGCTTCAGGGATAGCCTCCAGAATCGCATCCCGCTTCTTTGCGACAGTCTTGCGCGACTCGAGCGCCGATGAGAGCCTGCGAGCCTCCATCCTTATGAGGTCTTCGAGGTCTTCGGCCCCCGGCAAGACGAGCGTCTGCTCGCTTATCGCATCGAACACGCGGTCGACCTTCGCTCCTGACGCGCCGCCGAACCCCTTCCTCGACCTCACGAAGCGCTTTGCGCGGCCCCGGCCGGCCGTTCTCAATCCGCAGGGGCCGCCGTAGCGCTCAAGCAGCAGCAACGCGAGACCGCCCTGTATCTTCTTGCCGGCCATGAGCTCCTCGAGGGGCGGGCACACGGCCAGGAGAAGGGCGTGAAGCCTGTTGGCCGACCTGATCACCTCGGCGGTGAGTTCCCTGTCGTGAGACATTATGGCGGCTAGCCGATGGCGTTCCGGGGTTTTCTCGTCAACCGCCTTGACCAGCTTCGGAATTCCGGATGCGACCTCTGCGAGGATGGTCGCATCGCGCCGGTCGGTCTTGATGTCGCCGCCGTACATCTCTATTGCTTTGGCCATGGCCCTTGGCGTCAAGAAGCCGATCTCCATCCCCATGTCTTTCGCCACCGCGAAAAGCAGGCGCGACATGGGGCCGGGCTCATCGACAACCACCCTGACCTTTCCCGCGGCGCAAAGAGGAGAGAGGGCGGCGCGAATCTCCCGCTCCGACTGATCGACCTTCGAGTCGAAGAGGACTTCGCCCGTCTCTGTGTCGATGGCGACGACGTGGTGAGCCCACTTCCCGACATCGACGCCGCAGCATACAGCGAATTCATTGCCCATAGGACTCCTTCCGCTAGTGAGGAGCTGGCAATCGCCAAGGCGCCGGAGTTCGCATTACTTTGAGGGAGGGCTGAGGCCCGTACATCAACCTATCGGCTATCGACCGGAGCCAGCGGGCTTGGCGGCATGACAAAAACGATCGTTCCGACATCCGCACCGAGCCATACCAAGCCTGTTGGCAACCAGCATCGGGCGCATCCTCACGTCGCCAAGCCCGACAGGCAGATTGTAGCGGCACGGGCGAATTCGACATCCTATAACGGCCAAATCCAAGCGCGCCGGCAACCAGCGAGGAGCCGTCTCGAGAAAGCCCCCTAAGATGATTCTAGAAAGAAACTGGATCAAAGTCCGCATCCCCATTTGTCTCGAATGCAACGACGCGGTGTCCAACTATGGCTCAGCCTTCGCAACCTGCCGGACTGCTCAGCAGTGCCCAGTAACTACTCAGTAGATACCCAGTAGCTGCGGTGTGGCGCAAGTAGTCGGCGATGAAAGACGCGGGGTGCGCCTTGCGGCCCGTCCTAGATGACGCCGCACGGTAGCGCTATCGGACAGCTGCGCTACCGCAGGTAGACGCTCTTGAGCACCTCGACGACCTGCTGCGCCCCGACGCCCTTGATCTTGAGCGCCTTGGGGTCGACGGGGTCCGACTCGTAGGCCTCCAGGAAGCGTCGCATGTCGGCGCGGACCCCCTCGCTCATGGCGGGGCGCTCGCCGCCCGCGAGCAGCGTGGCGAGGCGGCAAACGTCGTTTCGGTGCTTCTTCACGCTCTTCTCGTCGACGGCCTGGCCGCCCGCTCGCCTGGCGGAAAGGTCGAGCCACGCCTTGGCCTTGAAGGGGATCAGCCCCTCGACCGACAGGACGGCGACGCCGCTGGCCGACGCTCTGTTTTCGACGAGCAGCCGATAGTACTCTTCGTCAAGCAAAATCGCCGAAAGGCTCGAGACCTCGTCGTCGATGTGGATCGGCATGAGGCCGGACTCCGCGTCGCGCAGGTCGACGTCGGTGCGCGCGAACAGCTCCAGCATGGCGGGGAAGGCCGGGTCCTCCGGCTTGGAGAACCGGTAGAACTGCGGCTTTCCGCTGCTCTTCTGCCTGTTCTCGTACCCGCCCTCCTTGACGAAATCCCAGAAGACGCGGCCGAACTCGGGCGTCAGCGCCTCCACCAAAAGGACCAGGTCGAGGTCCTTGGTGGCCCTGAAGTCCTGCCCGGCCTCGCCGAACAGCAGGTCGCAGGCACCGCCGCCGATCAGGACGTACTCGCCATCGTGGCCCGCGAAGCGCTCCTTGAACTTATCGATTCCCCTCATGATCGCCTCCAAGCACTCGGGTCAAAACGTTCTCGATCTCGCCCGCGACGCGCGGGTCGTCCCTCTCGTCGGCGGGAAGGGACAGGATGGCCGAAAGCGGGTCGACCGCGCATCCCGGCGCCGGCACGGGATCGTAGCGCAGCACCTGCACCACGCACGCGGGATCCTCTGGCTCGTCGAGACCAGTGTCGCGCGCGTCGGCCGCCAGCTCCAGAGTGCGCTCCTGCGCTTTGGTCGCGGCGAAAGTCGGCCAGGGGTCGTCCTGCAGCATCGAGAGTACGCACAGCGCCGAGAGCCCGCCAAGGGGAAGCTCCGCATCGGGCACGCGGCCCAGGCGGTGCTCCCTCGCGACCGGACTCGACATGCGCGGCTCCAAGTGACGCCACATCGCCATCTTGTCTCTGCCGGGGCGCAGTACCCGCCGCCGCCCCTCGGCGGCGACGATCGAGGGGTCGGCGGCCGCGAGCTCGTCGAATGCGCGAGAAGCGGTCATCTTCGCCGTGCCGAGGAGGCCTGCCGCCTGGGTAACGCTGGCGCCGTCGAGGTCGCCGTAGAGCGCCATGAGCGCGAGGCGCTGCGCCTGGGGCGAGAACGTGCCAACGTCAGTCTGCCGCCTGTCGCGCGCGTGGCTCCTTCCGCTGCTCAGCGCGATTCCCAGGAACGGCAGGTATACCTGTCCGCTCGGCTCGATAAAGGGCAGGCCCGCCTCGAGCATGCGCCCGACCCTGTAGCCCGTGGCGCCCTCGAGGGCGAAGGCCACGGGGGTCCCCAGGGCCGCCTCCAGGGCGTCGCGGTGCTTCGCCATGGTCTTCACCGTCGGGCTTTCGACGGGGAAGGCCATGGCGAACGGCACGCCGAAGGCGGTCCACCGCTCCAGGGAGTACAGCCCCCTCAGGTAGAGGGGGAGCCCCGAGACGTCGACGGGCTCGCGATCGACTTTTGTGTGCAGCGCCTTCTCGACGTACTCCCTCATGCCCTGCCTCCTCATGTAACTAAACAATTATCAATGTACCATTATGAATGGTACATAGCAAATCAATTAGTTACATTTAATGACGCCTTGCGAGCCCTCGTGGGCTTTCGGAATCGCGATGCCTCTAGCAGGGCGTACCGCTCGTTTTTCCCTGCGTTTTCGTCTTGACAAAAGGGATATCTAGCCAGGGGCCGAGATGATCGCGAGGTTCCTGGACGTCCTGGAGGATACCGTGAAGAACCCGACATGGCGCCCGGCGGAGCTTCAGGCGATCGGCGCGCCGCCGGCATTGGACTACCGGACGCCAGACTATATGACAAATGCAGCGAAGTACATGGATCTGTACGGCGCCAAGCGCCGCGCGGAGGCCAAGTATGCGGAGGCCCTGGAGAGGGCCGAGCAGGCCCGCAGGATGTCACCGTCGTCATCGAGAAGGCATCTCCCGCCACCCTCGCGGCCGCGGCAAAGAAATCGGCGGCCGCCGGCATAGCCGACAGCCGCCGAGACGATCCCGCAAAGACGATCCGTTAGCCGGTAGGCATCGACGCCCTAGTGCTTGATGCCGCCGGCCTCGTCCGCATGCGAACCGGCAGTTCGGTTCGCCGCCGCGCTCGCGGCCTTGGCGAGATCTGCGGGAAGCCTGTCGCCGCCATGCGCTTGCGCGCCGTTGTGCGCCGGCGTGCCCTTCACGGGGTCGAGCGTCATGGCGTCCCCGTCGAGGTGAACATCGGTCCGGTGCACCGGTTCCGAATCGCGCCCGTCGTAGGAGAAGACATGCACCGGCGTCGGGTAGTCATCCTGGAGCTCAGCCGGCGTCGACTCGATGAAGGCGAGCTGCCCGCTGCCCTTCCCATCGGGCAGGTTGATATCGACGCTGATGCCGCCTGCGAACGGCGTGGCAATCAGCTCGCCGAAATCGGTCATTACAGAAATATGCTCGTTCATAACATACGCTCCTTGATACCCAAATTGACATCAGATCCGTTCACGCTCCGCTCGGCCGCCCAGGCGGCCACGGTCGCATCGGGGAAGCGTCCCCGGGCGCGGCTGAAATCGGGCGCGACGGTCTCGCACCAGCAGAAGTCGTAGCCGCAGGTCCACACCTTCTCGCCGCCCACCTCGACGGGCACCGACATGTGTACGGGCGTGCCGTCGAAGGCCTCGATCACGCGCTCGCCGTCGAACAGGACGGGGAAATCGTCCCCATCGTCGATCAGCTGCGCGACGATTTGCTCGATGGACTCGCGCGGGAAGTAGTAGATCGGGCCGTAGTTCCAGCCGACCCCCATGGGGTCGCAGTAGGCGCGGAGTCCGTCCGGGTCCCCGGTGCGCTCCGCGTAGATGCCGTCGATATCGACATGGCATGCGAAGAGGCGGTCGGCGCCGCAGGTCTCCCCGACGGGAGCCCGCTCGGCGACCTCGGTGAAATACGAGTCCAGCCACCTGGCCGCGGCGGAGCGCATCCCCGCGTTTTCCCTCAATGCCCCGACGATGCCGTCGCAGGCAAGGCAGCCCCGGATGATATCGCCCCGGGTTGCGCCCCGGGGGAGCATGAAGGCGGGGTCGTCTGGACCGAAGCGGCAGGCGACCTCGTCGCCACGGCGCTCGAGCTCGATGGCACCCTGCGCGCGAGCGATATAGATATCCTCGAAGGTGGGGAAATCGAGTTTACGGGAGAAGTAGTCCATGCAGATCGCCCTTCTAGATATGGAGCCCGGTGCCGCCATCGGCCCCGCCGGCGGTATTTGCAGCCGCAGCCCTCGCGCCCTCGAACAGGCGCTCTGGGATACGCCCGGGAATTACCTTCCTATCTACCCTTTTGGCGTTTGCCCGATACGCCTTCACGGCCTGGACCACATCGTCGATGCCTCTGGCGGCCTTCTCGCTGTACGAGGGGGCGCACTCGATCCAGGCGGGACAGTTCACGACGAGCGCCTTGACGGATTCGATGTCATTCGCCACAAGGCCGGCGGAGAGCCCGTCTGGGTCCATGCCCACGGCGTCCTCGAACCAGTCGAGGCGGTTGAGGCACGAGCCGTCCCAGCCGTCGTCGAACCCGAAGGAGGGCACGTCGTTCAGCGTGACCCCGCCGAAGAGCTCGAAGAATTTGCCCGGGAGCCCGTCGCCGCCGAAGGCGGCGAACACGTTCAGCAGGTAGCCGTTACAGGACGGGTCGAGGTCGACGGCGTCGGGGCACCAGTAGTACCCGACCGGTAGGCTCTCGATATCCTCGATGGGCCCGCGCACCAAGTACGAAGGGCTCTCGAAGCGCCTGAGCGCCGCCGTGATCTCCTTCACGCTGCACGTCTCGGCATCGGGGTCGCAATAGCGATTGAAGCATCGAGCCCATGCGGCGCCGGTGGCGGTCGTCTCGCTAGCGATCCAGTCTTTGAGTGCCATGTCGTCCGGGAAGGTGACATCCACGGTGGAGTCCACGGCCATGTCCATCCAGGACCAATCGGGGTCCCCGGCCGCGTAGCGCTCGGGGCTGTCGAGCTCGGTCCCGAGCCTCACGTCGTAGCTTCCGTCATCGAGACGGCTGATAAGGATGCCCGGTTCGTTCTGGCGCCCGGAATACCCGAACGGGCACCAGAGGAAGCCGTTCTCCGCGTCCAGGTCGTGCAGCGTCGGCGTCCCCTCGATAATCTGATAGGTCTCTTCCATGGCTATGCCTCCCTCCTAGTGTTTGATGCCGCCGGCTCCGACGGAGTCGGGCTTGACGCTCTTGGCGGCGCCCTCCTTGGCGGCCGCGGCGATATCGGCGGGTAGATGCGAGGGGATCTCGGCAGCCATCTGTCCCTCGAGGACCATGTCGCCGTCGAGATGCACGTCGGTGCGGTGGTCCGGTTCCTCGTCGCGGCCGTTGTAGGTGAAGGCGCGAACGGGTGTCGGATAGAGGTCGTCGGCGCCCGGGTTCGCATCGACGAAGGCGATATCCGCGCACTTGCCGCCGGGGATGTTGATGCCGACGCTGATGCCGTCCTCCTTGGCGTTGGCGATGAGCTCGCCCGCCTCGGTCTGGACGGAGAGTCCGCCTGCACCGACTCCCATGCGCTCCTCGAGGGCGGTGATGACGTCGCCGTATCGCCCGATGTGCTCATCGTCGATAAGGCCGCATGACAGGTCGTAGCTCGCCATCGCGGCGGCCATGAGGGCGCCGGTCATGCTGGTGCTGCCCTCTGCGATGCGGATATCCGCCGGGTCGGTATGATCCGCGGTATAGCGCATCTCATCGTAGATGGCCGCCTTCTCTTCCAGCTCTCCGACCTGGCTCTCGATTTGTTCCACCTTCTTGTGGAGCGGTTCGTTGTAGAGGCGCTTGAGGTCGCGGTTGAAGGTCGCGATGCGTTCGTCCAGCTCTTCACTCGGCCCATCGATGTTCTTGGCGATCTCGGCGAAAACGATGCCCTGCATGAGCATCAACGCGATCCCGGCGCTTCGCACCTCGTCCATGGGAGTCTCGTTGACCTCCATGAACGAATCGAACGTCTCGGCCTTGCGATGCTCTTCGGCTGCAAGCATCTCGTCATAGCGCACTTGCTCGGAAGGTGAGACCACCTCATCGAACTGTTCCCGCCAGTCGCGATCTACGGCGCAGTCCGGATGGTCGCCGAGGAAGACCAGTCTGCTGGACTCGTCCTCGTCATGATGAGACCAAAGGTCATATACGGCATCGTAATCCACGCCCGTGATGGCGGCGATCTTGGAAAATACGTTCTCACGCACCAGGGAGTCCCCGACGCCGAGATACTTATAGATATCGCCGCCGTCCGCCATGCATTTCACGGCGCCGGCAAAGGTGGCGAGCGGGTTGATCCTGTAACCGAGCTCATCGGATGGAAAGGCCCGGATATACCAATCGCGGATACTAGACTTGAAATTGAAATGCTTCTTGCTCATTTCGCCAGCTCCAAAAAAGAGGGTCGGCCAGATACACCGAAGATGCTACCCACATCGCCCATCAACGAGAACGGCCCTTCCCGAACGGGAAGGGCCGCCATCTGACCGCGGCGAAACTAAGAAGGCGCTAGATATGCTTGCCGCTGCCGGCCCCATCGGCCGACACGTTGGCACTGGCCGCTTTCTTGGCCGCCGCAACTATGTTAGTTGGGCTGTTCTTAGCATTGCTCCGCTTCTCGATATCGGCAACGGCCTCTCTGGCGACGGCAAAACGAGGGTGAGTAAATGCACCAAGGCAACAAACCAAGATATAACGACGTGAAAACGGATGAGAGGTATAGACGGATTCGAAATGCATCTTATCCGTCGTCGGCTTCGCGCAGTCAAGCGCTTGAAGAACGAAGTCCGCCTGTATGAACGCCAACTGGACCTGGCAGGCCGCGAACAGCTCGGTGGCATGGCTCCGAACGGCCTCGAGGTTGTAGTGCTCGGCGTGGCGATCGCAATAGAGCGTATTGATGGCATCGATAGCGATAGAATCGGTGCGCCACTCGAGATTGGGCAGGACTCGCTCCGCAATACCGTAGAGAACAGGGTCGTCAAGGGATGACATAACCTCGTTCAGCATAGCGTGATTTGCGATGGCGAAGGCCTTGCCGAAATCGATATCGACAGTGGAAATTCGCCTAGATCTGGGCTCGATCACATGCTTGGCGGCCTCAATGAGGCGCAGTTCGTCCTCGCCGATGAAATCGCTATTCATTGGCGCCTCGTGACAGACATTTGAAACGGTCTCGTAACTCTCCCCGGTGATCTCAGCCAGTTTCGCGAGCACGATGTTGCCGAAAATCTCGCTATTGGAACCGATAAGGTCGTTCAAATCGACACCGTTCGCCATGCCCACGACGACGTCTGCGAACGTGATATCGGGACGAGTCCACACCTGGAAGCTATTCCTCGGGCAGAAGTCCCTATACCAATCGAGGACGCTCGAATCGAGTTCGTATTGTTTTGCCGCCATAAACCATCAGCTCCAAAAACAAGTCAGCCAGATACATAGAAGATGCTACCCGCACCGTCCGACAACGAGAACGACCCTTCCCGAATGGGAAAGGCCGCCATCAATCGACAATGAGAACGGTCCGCACTAGATACGCTTCCCGCCGCCACTGCCGTCACCCGATAGCTTCGCCGCGGCCGTCTTCTTGGCCGCGGCGGCCATATCGGCAGGGTTGTAGGCCTTCTGAACGGGACGCACGTAGGTGGCCTTCATCTTCTCCGGTTCCTCGACGCCCACGATAGTGAAGCCCCCGTTGACTGTCTTGCCGACCATGCCGCACAGCTCCTCCGCGGTATAGCCGGAGAAGAAGATCTGTTCGTCGATATCGAGCGGTTCCGTGTCCTGCTCGCAGAAGAGTCGATATTGGGCGGTACCGGGCTCGTCCGGGAAACTGACCCACGCGGGGATGACCGTGACCTCGGTCACGGCATTCTTGGCCGCCTCCGCCTGAACGCTGGGTTCGGGTACGACATCGGTGGCCTTGGGGATCGGGAGCGCTTCGCGGCCCTTGAGCCCCGGCGCCTCGATGCCGAGCCTGACGCACGCGCGCGCCGCCAGGCGGTCGAGCCCGATATTCTCTGCGAACTCGCGGGCCTCCTTGCCGTCGAGGGTCCAGAAGTCCGGTCCGATGGTGGCGTCGGACCAGGAATCGGCGTTGAGGTCATACCCGATGGTCGTCTCATGGCAGAAGAGCTTCCTGCCGTCCACATCGGGGGCATGCGTGATGGGGGAGAAGTTCAGGATGATGTTATGCTCACCCGACGGGAAATCGATGCCGATGGCGTCGACGGAAAGCGAGTCGGGATAGCCCGTTCCCCAACCGTAGCCGAGGCCGGAGAAATCGACCCTACCGAGCCCGTGGACCGCCTGCTCTTTTTTCATGGGGACGACCTTCGACGTTGTCTCCGACTTCTTTGCCTTGCCGACCACGGCCGTGTCACCGAGCCCGAGTTCGCGGCGGCGCGGGACCATCCTCTCGTTGAAGGCGAGCACCGCCGCGCGGCACTCATCGGCTCCCGCGGACGGGATGATCGGGCGCCCGTCCAGCTTCGCGATCTCCTCGGAGTCCATGAGCGTGAGGTTTTGGAAGAATGTCCTCGCCTCGACCTCGGAAAAGTCCGCCATCGTGCTCTCGCAGAGCCAGTCGCGGGCGGTGTCGTGGTCGGTGAACTGGTCAGCGTCCTCGATGATGGCGAAACAGCGCGAACGCACCTCGTTGTTGCCGAGCTCGTGGTCCCAGTCGTCGGCCAGGATGCGCGCTCCCACCGTGAACGCGTCGGGGAAGTACGCCTCATGGTCGCGGCGCTCCGCGGGCGTGTCGTCGTCCCAGTCGAGCAGCATGCCGTCAAAAAGCCCGCAGGTCCCGGTGGGGTCGAGCTCCATTTCTGTATAGTCCCAGCCCAACTCCTCGACGTTGCCGGAAGACATCACGTTGACGGCGGTGAAGCCGTTGCAGACGACCGCCGCCCACCTGTCGAGCTCGTATTTCTCGGCCATGGCCATATCCTTTCAAACGCGCTTTTACAGCTTGATCGCGCCGGCATCCCCGGTGCCGTCGCCGGCGGAACACCCGGCGGCTTTCTTCGCGGCCGAGGCGGCCTTGCCCGGGACGGGCTTCTTCTCCTCGTCGGCGAGCTCGCGCATGGAGTACCGATAGCACCACGCTTTCGCCTCTTCGGCGGAGGCGAAACGGGTTCCCGCATCCTTGCCGACAGTCTCTCCCGCCGAGACCATGACCTTATAGGGCTTGTCCGTGCCGCTGGTTTCACAGTAGATATCGAACACCGTCTCCCCGAAGCGGTAAGACTCCTGCGCCGCGCCGTAGGCACGCTCCGCGAAATGCGGCAGCGAGCACGGCCCGACATCGGACACATCGTAGAGGTTGCCGAGGAGGATATGGAAATCATCTAGGTCCATCTTGCCGGGCGCGTAGCGCTCGCCTCCGAGCCTGAACCCCTTGCCGTCGAACGATACCCCGGAGATGAGCCGCACGTCCAGGTAGGCGGTGCCGTCATGGTGGGACGCCTCGATGCTGAACGTGCCGTTCGTGTCGACGATGCGGTCGATTTGGCAATCCACGAGGGCATCCGCGCTGCCCTTCCCGTCGATGAGGTCGCGCAGCGAGTTGGCCGCGACGAGGCCGCGGGAGGGAACGTCCCAGCGCCCGACCGACCCCATGGCGACCACGGAGATCTCAGCCGGGTGCTCCGGGTCGTCGCCGCACTTCAGCTCGCGGAGCATGGAATCAAAGTTGGCGATCTCGTCGTCGAGATAGAGGTCGATGTCCCTGTCGAGCGCATCGCGGACCTCCTTCATGAGCTCGTCGGAGTACAGCACTTCGCCCACGTCGACTCCGTGCTCCTCGGCGACCTCGAAGGCGTAGTCTTTCTCCGCCTCATCGGAGAGGTAGTAGGCCCGGTCGTAGAGGACGCGTTCCGCGGGCATGAAGAGATTCATGGCGAAGTCCTTTCGGTTGGAAACGAAGGCACGGGACCGGTCCGGTCACCGCTATAGACCGATAGTACCCGCCCGAATCGCCAACAGTCATGGCCACGCACCCTCTTTCCCGAACGGGAAGTCGACAGGCCTGCTGGGGTCTTGAACGCAAAAGGCCCCGGACCCGAAAAGGGCCCCGGGCCAAATATCACGCCGACGCAAGCCAATTCGCTAGAGACGGCACCCGGCCTCGACCGCGTTACCCCGCCCGCTGAGGCGATCATTCATCGCGAGCGCCCCCGCGGCGAGCTTCGCCGCCGCGGCGTTGCCGAGCGAGGCGCGGTAGGTGAGCGTGTCGACGCCGTAGGCCTGGACCCTGCATCCCGTGATCGCGCCGAGCATCGCCATGGCCTCGTCCCGGTTGCCGAAGTGTCTGACCACATCGGACATCCCAGCATCGACACGGCGCACGGCGATATCGCACAGCGGCTCAAGGCCGCGGGGGGATTCCTCGAGATAGGCGAGGACGCAGTCGATGCCGTTGGAGGCCGCCGCCGCGGAGACCTCGTCGAAACCGATTTTCGAGCAGTCGAGCTTGACGCCGCCGACCTCGAAGCCTTGCTCCCCGTCGCGCATGCAGTACCACAGGCAGGGGACGGGCACGCCCGCATCGGCATCAAGGGTGCGCGACAGGAACGCCACCCCGTCCTCGTCCTCCCAGGGCGTGAGCGGCGTGACGTCGCGCGGGGCATCCTGCGCCACATAGAGGGGCGACATGAACGTGTCGTCAGCATAGGCGCCGAGCACGGTGCCCGCGCGGCTGTACTCGGTCTCGCCGAACGCTCCGTCGATCGCGCGCAGCACATCGTCCGCATCGGTACCGGCGGCAAAGCCGCGCCAGTCGCGGAAGAGCATGCCAAAGCGGTCGACGTTGTCCGCGAGCTCCTTATAGAGTCCGTGGACGGTTCCGGGCAGGTCGTAAGCGTCCTCCGGGGCGATGGGCCGCCCGGCGAGCATGAAGGCCTCGCCGTCGCGGATGTCCTGGTCGACAAGCGTCTCGGGGTGAAGTCCCGCTTCGGGCTCGCCCGCCGCGGTCCTGTCGACGAGCATGGCCGCGTAGCGGGCGTCTCCGCCGGCAATCTCGAGGAAGTCGCCCCAGCGGTAGGTCTTCTCGTCGGGCGCATTGCCGTCCGGTACGTACTCGCAATCGAGGTAGGCCTTTACCGCCGCGAGGCAGTCGGGGCATTCATCAGGAAGGTGCCGGGCGATTTCGAGGATATCGCTGTCGGCGAACCCGTATCTGCACGACAGCTCCTTGGCGTAATACGAGAAGTCGAGGAGGCTCTTCTTCGTATAGGGACCGACGCGCATATCCGCCTCGCCGGGCACGCCGAGCCAGAAACCGTCGAACAGTCCGAGATCGCATCCGATGGCGTCTTCAATGGAATCGACCGCCTCGCGCGGGTCGAGCCCGCGGCTCACGCCGGGCGTGTACTTGAACGACCTTCCGCTGAAATACTCCAGGAGATCGACCCCGAACTCGGAACGCGGGAGGTCGGCGGCGGGCAAGTCGAACGACCCCGCCTCAAATCGCTCGGTATACGCCCCGGTGGCGTCGTCGACATCGTTGCGCAGAAACGCGATCTGGATCAGGTCCGCCCCGTCGTGGGACACCGGACGGAACAGCGCGACTCCGTCGCTAAGACCGCAGCACCCGACGATTTCGCAGGCATAGGCATGCTCTGGCTCATCCCCCTCGTACTGGCCGCCGGTCGATACCATATCGATGGTATCCATGGCGCTGTAGACGTGGCCGCCCGCGATCCCGAGGAAATCGTCCCAGCGGTACGCGTCCGTATGGCCCTCGGGCGTGTACTCCACATCGGTATATCTGAAAATACCCGTATCGTTCCGTCTGTCTGCGTCCATATCGATGCACTCCAATTCGCAAAAGCCGGCACTCTGATACCCGAGATGGTAGGGCCGCCGTCCCGCGATGCGGCCCGGCGGCCCGTAAGGTTCCCGAACGGGAAACCCGGTCACTTCCTCTGCCGCTTGGTCGGCGTCAGCTTGCCCGAGCCGGTCTTCTTGAGGATCGACTTGGCGGCATGGGCCATCTGCGGCGGCGTCTTCTCGTAGAGCTTCCCGGCCTCGACGTCGTCGACGAGCCGTTCGGCCTCGCCAGGCGTGAGCGTCTGGGCGCAGACCTGCCTACAGCTCAGGTCCTCGGACTCCACGGCATCCACGACCTCGATTCCCTCGCGGCGGCACGGCGCCCCGACCAAGTCGAGCGGAGCGCGGACGCGTCCCGCCTCGATGAGCGCGGCGACCTTCTCGCGGGCAGCCTCGGCGTCCGTGGCGAGCGCGGGATAGCTGAAGGTGACGGACTCGGAGACCGTCACCATATAGTATTCGGCGCCGGTCTCGGCCGCCGTCTCGAGTCTTTCAACCATATAGACCAATCTCCTTACGACGAGCCCTTGCCCGTCGGCGGTTTCTTCTTCTTTCCGCGGTCCTTCGCGGTCCTGGCGGCGGCGCTCTTCGCGTGTCCCGCCGTCTCCCGCGGCGGCCTGCCGTGGGGGTAGTACTTCTCGGGCGGCGCCACGGGCTCGGGCTTGGCCTCAGATGAGCGCCGACGCCGCATCGCATGGCGCTCGGGGCCGCCGGCCTCGCCGTCGCCCTCTTCGCGGCGGTAGCGCCGCCCGCGGGGACGCAGGACGTCGACCTCCCCGCCGTCGTCCGCTCCGCGCTCCATCGGCCGCCCGTGGTGTCCCAGTCGCTCCCGTCGGCGCTCATGGGCCTCTGCGCGCGACTCCGCGAGCCGCCCGCCCTCTCCGGCCGGTACGGCCCCTCCTGTATCGCCAGCTGTGCCCCGATCTGTTTTCGCATCAGGGCTTCTATCGCCGGCCCCTGCGGCCCGCATCGGCACGGAAGGGGCCACGGGGCAGGGTTCCGCCTCCGTATCCGCCACCTCAAGGCTCCCGCCCTGGGGACCCGCCCCGGGAGGGCTTGCGGCGCCGCCCTTCCGCGCGAAGTGCCGCCCGGTGGCGCCGGCATCCCCGACGCTTGCCATAGGAGGGGGGACCACGGTCTCGGTACCCGCCCCATCGCCATCCGCCCTGGAATGCCCGCCGATAGCCCTCATTGCCTTCTCGATGGGCTCGCGCGCGAGCTCTCCCACATCGACATGCAGGCCGGCGCCGTCTTTGGAGACCTCTAGCGGCAGTGTTTCCATCGGTGTAGGGCGGTCACCGCTTTCCAATAAGCGGGATTCCTCCGCGCCCCCCGCCTTCCCCGCGATGCCGCTCTCGGCGGCGCCGCGCACGCTCTCTCTCGAGTGATCGCTTTCGGGGATGACGTCCCGGCGGTGCCTCTCGAAGGCGGCGCGGTAGCCGTTGCGCATCTGCCTGATGAGGGGCGCAGCGGTCTTCACGATCTCGTTGACGTACCTCTTGAGCGAGGAGGCCTTGGCCCTCACGTCGTCGGGGGGCAGCACGGGGCTGGCGCACCCGGGGCCCTGGGCGCGGAAGTGCGCCTCGATGACGAAGCGCGTGTTCTCGTCGAGGTCGTCCCATGCGACGGGCACGCGCTCGGCCTCCGGCGCCGCGTCGGCGTCGCCGTCCATGTCGGCTACGTTGACCAGGCGGTGCAGCCCGGCCTTGGCGTCATTCCACGACGCGCCGGCGATATCGACCGACAGGTCGAGCACGCGGGCCGCGCCTCTTAGTCTCGTGGGCGGCAGCCCCACGAGGAGCGCCGGCGGGAACAGTTCGTCCACGTAGAACAGCCCGCCGCCCGACCCGCGCGGCCTGGACTTGACGCCGTAGACGCCGCGGCACCCGTCGGCTGCCTTGATGTCCGCCCCGGGGAAGAGCGATCTCCATGTGGCGATCGGCAGGATCTCGCGGGACTCGTGCCAGTCGGATGCGGCGAGCCCGGCGCAGTTCATCGCCGACAGGTTGTAGAAGGCGTTGGCGCATCCCGTGTGCCGGGAAAGCGTCTCGAGATAGCGCCGCCATCCCGCTTCATTTGAGGCGGCAAAGACCAGATGGTTTTGGTTTTGCGCGTTTACCGTTCGGACGGTCGGGGTGACCATGGCGCGCTAGAGCTTCTTGCCGCCGGCATCGCCCTCGGCCGCGGCCGATTTGGCCGCGGCCGCCTGGGCCTTGGCGCAAATGAGCTGCGGGTCGCGATTCTTGCTCGCATCGATGCAGTAGGTACGCACCTCGCGCAGGGCTGGGGCGATGTCCCCCTCGTCCGCATCCTCGACGGCGAGGGACTTGCCCAGGCTGGAGCCGAAAAGGTACACGTCGGCATCCGTGCGCAGGAAGAAGCGCACCTCCTCGGGCTTCTCCGCGAAGTCGTCGACATGGACCTCACGGGTGCCGACGTCCTCGAGGTCGCGGATCGTGATGGGCCCATCGCCGATCTTGCCGGCATCGACCTTGTAGACGGCCAGGTCTCGCTTCCCGAAAGTGACGGGGCAGACGGAGACATGCACACCGCCGCCGTCGACCGCGGGCCAGACGTTGACGGTGGGATAGAAGTCGCCGTCGCAGTCGAAGACCCGCTCGTAAAACTCAATGGCCTGCTTGCTGTGTCCGACCCCCAAGTCGAACGAGTTGGGGTCGAGACAGTCATAGATGACGGCCCAGCCTTGGCTGTAGATGGTGTCGTCGATATGGTTCCCGAGCTGGTCGATGGCGAAATCTACATTCTCCTCGGTTGCGGGGATGGGGAAGCCGAAGTTGCCCCAGTCGTTCTCGAGCGAGTCGGCGATGTCCTTGCGGCGCCAACGGAGCGTGATGAACTCGTCGTCGTAGAGCTTGCCGCCGGTCGGCGCGTAATCGCGGCCGCGGCCCTTCTCGAAGCGCAGCTTGGCGCACGCCACGTCGTCGAAGCGCTCGATCGACTCCCAGGTGCGCGAGGCTGCTTCGTAGCCGCTGGCCACGGCATACGGGAGGCCTGCGCCATCGGCGATGCGTCCGCCGTCGGCCTCCGTCATCGCGAGCAGGGCGAGGCCGCTCTTGCCGTCATACTCGAGGACGAAATGGTCCAGCTTGTCGTTCATATTGTGGCTCCTAACGGATAGGGCGGCGGAAGCAGGCGTCCGCCGCTGGTTACTGATTCTTATGCCCTCGATATGCCGGCCGCGCCGCCGCGCCGCCGAATGTGGCGCGCGCCGCAGCCGCGGCCGTCTCGGGAGGGTCGATCGGGTGCGAGATGCGCTGGCAGCGCTGCGCGATCTGGCGCAGGTAGGGCGAGATGTCGCGCTCTTGCTCCCTGACCGAATCGCTAGGTGCCGGGATATAGACGCAAAGGGGGTCGACGAAAGCGCGGACGACGGGCGATGAGCTGGCGAAGGCACGGACTTTACCGATATCCGCATCGATGCCGTCCACGTAAAGCTCGATTTTCCCGCCCAGTCGGTCGATCTTCTCGAAGGTGACGGGTTCGTTGACGATTGCCGCGGCCGGAATCGTGCGGACGGTGAGTCCGAACGAGGGGCCGTCTCCCAGGCGGCAATGGGACACATGCAACGCATTGCCGTCGCCCGACGGCCAGAACATCGAATTATGGTGCGCGGTCACGTCATATACGCCCCTGTAGAAGTTATCCGCCTGGGAGCTGCCGAGACCGAGGTCGAGACGTTCCGCGCGGATGGAATCGACGATCTCCCTCCATCCATGCTCGATGAGACGGTCCCGGACATGCGCGATTTGCCCGATCGCGGTATCGATGTTCTCCTTCGTCGCGGGGATAGGGTAGTCAAGCGACTCCTCCAGGATCCCGGCGATATCGCCGCGGCGCCAGCGGCAGGCGATGACCTCGTCGTCGTGGAGCCTGCCTTCGTTGGGGGTGTAGTCGCGGCCGACGCGGTGCTCGAAGACGACCTTGGCGCGCGTGATGTCGCCGAACGGCGTTGCCCTGGCCCAGGTGCGCGATCCGCGGTGGTAGCCGCTCGTGACGAGATAGGGCATGTCGGTGCCGCCTCGGACGTCCGAGTGGGCGTCGTCGGTCAACGCGACCAGCGCGCAATCGCTCCACTTGTCATACTCGAGGACGATATGCGGGACGGTCTCCATTTCGATACTCCAATCATATTGCCGCGGGCGGTGTGGCGGCCCTATTGTTTCTTGCAACTTCGTCCGAACTCGGCTCCATCGCGATTCAGCGCGGCTTTGGCGGCTGCGGCGGCCATGGCTTGCGGCTCGCGTGGGCTTTCCCTCTGTCCGAGATTTATCGGTGCGTGGAGCCTGCGGTCTTTCTCGAGCCTCAGGTCCGCGTACCTTTTCCGGGCGGCGTAGTATGCGGCGCTGTCGCTCTCGCCGCCGCCGAGGTCGTGGACATGCGCCATATGGGCATCAACGTGCTCGACCATTGCGGCGCCTGCCTTCTCGATCTCGATTGCGAGCTCCGCATCGGTGAACCCGCGGATATCCGACGTGGCGGAATCGTCCAGGCGCATGGCCCCGTCAAGCGAGTATTCCCGCCCGCGCAATCCCTCGTAGGCGAGTTTCGCCTTCACGATGTCGTCGAATAGCGTGCAGTCCTCCCAGTTGCGAGTCGGATGGTCGTATCCCATGGCGACGACGTAGGGCGTGTTGTACCCGTCGAGGGCCGGCACGACCCCGTCGACGGCGCCGGCGATGAGGGCGCACCCGGCGACGTCGTCGTGCTCGAGGACGATGAAATCGATAGTTCCATCCATATCGAAACTCCCAAACGAAAAAACGTCGCGGCAGGCACCGCCCGCCGCGACAATGGACCTCAGCGCTTGTTGCCGACGAGCTCGACGGCGCCCTTCGCGCCGCCCTCTGCTGCCGACAGCGCGGCCGCGGCGATTGCCTGCGGGTCGCGGGGCTGCTGCGCGGCCGTGCGAGCGTCCTCGGTCACCTTGCGCAGCGTCGGCGCGAGGTCGGGCAGATCGCCGTACAGGTTGTTGACCCCGAAGCGCTCATCGAACCTATCGACCGCGACGCGGTTGGCGAAGGCACGGATAGCCTCGATGCCGTCGAAGCCGTGCTTGTGCACGCACAGCTCGCGTTTGCCGCCCAGGCGCTCGATATCGTCGACGGTGATCTCGTCGTCCCCGATGAGGCAGGCATCGATCTTGTAGACCGCAAGGTCGCCGTCCTCGCTGTCGGCGGGTACCGCCATGACGAACGCGGCGTCCCCCTCGCTACTCGGCCAGACGACGGCCTCGGTGAAGTTCGAGAGCCCGAAGGCGTCCCTGTAGAAGTCCACGCCCTGTTTGGTCGATAAGCCCAGGTCGAGCTCGTCTTCGACGATGATGCCGCCGATGGTCTCCCAGCCGTCCTCGATGGAGCGGTCCTGGAAGTTGTCATGCGCCATGAGCTGCCCGATCGCGGCATCGATGTTCTTCTCGGTGGCGGGGACGGGGTAGGAGAGGAAGTCGGAAAACGCTTCCGCGACGTCATCGCGGCACCAGCGGATCGTGCAGAACTCGTCGCCGCGCAGCTTGCCCTCGGCGAGCGGGTAGGGATGGCGGCACGAGCGCTCGTAGTCGATCTTCGCTTGGGCGATGTCGGTGAAGTAGTGCCCGGCGCCCCAGGAACGGGACTCGAAATCGTATCCGTCGGCGACGATGTAGGGCGATGCGTGCCCGCTCAGGACAGGCTCGTGGCCGCCCGAAGTGGCGACGACGAGCGCGGTGCGCGTGTTCTCGTCATATTCGAGGACGATATGCTCCATGGCGCAGCTCCTTAAAGGGATCCGCCGCGGAAAAGCGGCGGCGATGTGGATATTGCCCTGATGATATGGTCGGGGCGCGGCCGTGTGAACGCATGTTCCCGAACGGGAAGCGCCGTCCCTAGAGCGCGGGCCTGCGCCCGTCGGCCGTCCCGTCCTGTTTGCTCGAACCAGCTGCCCTCTTGGCGCCGTCCGGGACCTCGCGCATGTAGTCTCTCGAGTCCTCTGCGGTGTCCACGAACCCGAAGAACGCGCGCTCCCTCCCGCCGTCCG
Organism: Collinsella sp.; assembly: GCA_036303765.1. GTDB lineage: Bacteria > Actinomycetota > Coriobacteriia > Coriobacteriales > Coriobacteriaceae > Collinsella. The sequence goes on from JAXIZX010000230.1 coordinate 19,614, forward strand.
CGATGGGATAGGCGGCGCCCTCGATCAGGACGCCTCCGTCACTGCGCGCGTCGACGCAGTTGACTCCGATCTCGGCGGTATCGGTCCCGCCGAGGCCGATCGTGGCAGAGAACAGCCCTTCGGAGGTGCCGATCGCTTCAGGGACCTTAACGCCGAACTGCCGGGCCGTCGATATCGCCGTCTCGGCGGCCATGAGCGCGGTGGCGTACAGCTCCGGGCTCGACAGCCCGCGCACGAGCGCGGCGCGGCAGCACCCGGCGAGCGTGTAGGAGTTCGCGGCGGGGGCGATGCCTCCCGGGAACACGGGGATGCCGGGCGTGTTGGCCTTGAGGAGGGGCGAGGCGGCGGCGAGCTGTTCGAGCTCGAAGCGCGAGGGCGTCTCGTCGAGCAGGTCGGCGAGCGCGTCGGCGACGGCGTCGAGCGGGTCTCCGGCGATGCGGCACCAGGTCGGGACGTCGACGGCGATGCAGGCGGCGTGCCCGGTCAGCCGCCCGGCCTCGCGGTCGATGTCGCGCACCTCGACCCTGTTGAGCGTGTACCCGCCCGCCCCGCTCGCGACGGGGCAGGTCAGGATGCTGGAGTTCTCCCGGGAGATGATCGTGTAGTGCGCGCCGTCGCAGAATACGGCGGAGTCGATTTCGAGCGGCTGCATGGCTTGTCCTTTCGGTTTCAAGGGGACAGGGGGCCGGAGACCGGCCCCCTGTCGGACGTGTCCTTCATGGTGTATACCCTAAAAGCGCCCCGGCTTACATGCCGGCCTTGCGCTTCTCGCCCTCGGCGCGCCCATCGCGCGCGGATGCGGCCGCCGAGCATCGCGCGGCCTCGGCGATGTCGTCCGGGACACCGAGCGCGACGCCGTTGGGCACGGCGGTCGCCGCATTGTGCGCGGCGGAGTCCTCGCAGATGAGCCCCTGGCGGCGCAGCTCCGCCATGCGTGCGGCCTCGCGGGCCTCGTCGTCGGCCGCGGCGGCGCGCTCGTGCTCGCGCTCGGTCTCGCGCTCCTCCTCGACGCCCACCTCGATCGCGGCGGCCTCGGCCTCGTCGCGCTGCGCCTGCTCGCGCTGGCACTGCAGCTCGGCCTCGATGCGCTCCTGCTCGAGGACGGCCAGGCGTTGCTCGAGCTCGTCGAGCTCGGCCTGCTTGGGGAACGGCTCCTTGGCCGCCTTCTGCGCGTCGGCGAGCGCGTGCTGCGCTTCGCGCAGCTTCAGCTCGATCTCGGCGGGGCCCTTCGCGTCTCGGGCGATGATGCGGTCCATCTGGGTAAGCACGGTGAATGCTCCTTTCTCTCCGGAAGGGAAGACCCTGTCCGACATGTGAACGTGCTTGGCGGCATCGACCGCGAGGCCGATATAGGGCAGCCAGTCGTCGTCGAGGACGTGCTGGCGGCGGCACACGACCGAAAGGCCGCGGTAGGTTCCGATGATCTCCTCGCAGCCGGGTCGGACGCCGTAGGCGGCGCGGCGCAGCGCGCGGATGGCCTCCTCCTTGTCGGCGATGTGCGTGCCGCCGACGGTGAGGGAGCTGTCCTTGGAGCCGAGCGTCTGCTGGCGGACGAGGTCCGCCTCCGCGAACGGGATCTCGTCGTCGGCGAGCATGTCGCGCTGGGAGGTAAGCGCCTCGACGAGCGGGCGGTACTGCGTCTCGATCTTGTGCTGGACGTCGGCCAGGTCCTCCAGGTGCGATGCCATCATGAGCTTGAGCTGGCCGATCTTGTTCTCGACGTCCATGCGCTCGGCCACGGTGGGGTCGCCCTCGGCGATCTGCTTCATCTGCGCGAGCGACAGCACGGTCTCGTCCAGGTCGTCCATGGTGCGCACGGGCGACTTGTTCGTGAAGACCTGGCTGATGAAGCGCTGCTTGCGCTCGACGATGGAGTAGAGGTAGCTGTCGAACGTGCCGGTCGAGACGTAGCGGAAGTCGTGGACGTGGTCGAAGCCGTTGCCCTGGCGCACGATACGCCCCAATCGCTGCTCGAGGTCGGACGGTCGCCACGGGCAGTCGAGGTCGTGGATCGCGGCGAGGCGCGTCTGCACGTTCGTCCCGGTGCCGAGCGTCGTGGTCGAGCCCAAAAGGATGCGGATATCGCCGCTGCGCACCTTCTCGTACAGCGCCTCCTTCTGCTTCGACTTGCCCTTGGCGTCGGTCACGCAGGCGATCTCGGACTCGGGGACGCCGGCCTCGATGAGGCGGCGGCGCACGTCGTCCTGGATGTTCCAGCGCCCGGAGGCAGGCGTGGAGGAGTCCACGAACACGAGCTGGGCGCCGCGCTCGGCCTCGGTGCGCTCGCGGATGTCGAGGATGTTCTGCACGCATGCGTCGACCTTGCCGCCGGAAAGCGGCTCCATGTCGGGGTCGTCCTCGAGGTAGAGCAGCTTCGGGTCGAGCGCGACCTTCCTGCCGTCGCCGGTGATCTTGAGCATGTTGTCCACGCTCGGGTCGCAACCGGCATGGACCTTCTCGCCGCGCTTCACCAGCGCCTCGACCTCGGCGAGCTGTTCGGGCGTCGCGGGCACCGCGACCGCGTGGCTCTCGAGCTCGGGGAGATCGAGGTCGAGGTCGTCTGCGGTCATGATGTCGCTGTAGCAGTGGAACGAGCTCATGAGCTCGGGGAGGTTCTGGAACCTGGCGAAGCGGCGTTTGATGTCCAGGCCGCCGCCCTCGGGCTTGGGCTCCAGGGTCTCGGTGACCTCGCCGAAGGTCTTGGCCCACGCGCTGAAGTTCGAGACCCCCTGGCTGTCCAGCAGGTTCGGCGAGAGGTAGCGCTGCATGTTGTAGAGCTCGGCCATCGTGTTCGTGACGGGCGTGCCCGTGGCGAACACGATGTTGTTGCCGCGTCCGTTGCCGCGCAGGTACTCGCACTTCATCAGGAGGTCCTCGCACTTGGCCGCGTCGCTGGTCTGCATGCCGGGCACCGATCCGCCCGACACCGCGAGGTTCTTGAAGTAGTGGGCCTCGTCGACGAAGATCGCGTCGCAGCCGATCTCCTCGAACGTCGCGCCCTCGAGCGTCTTGGTGGCGTTTTTCTTCTCAAGCGATTCGAGCTTGCTCTTGAACTTGTCGCGCACGCCCTCGATCTGCTTGACCGAGAAGTCCTTCTCGCCGGCGCCGTCCGAAAGCTCCAGCAGCCTGGATTCCTCGAGCTCGTCGATGCGCGCCTTGAGCGCCGCCTTCTGCGCCCCGTAGGACATCTGGAGCTTTTCGAAGCGGCTGAAGCCGACGATCACCGCGTCCCAGTCGCCCGCGGCGGCCTGCCCCCAGAACCGGCGCACCGAGTCGGGGCTTTTCGCCGCGGCGTCGGTGAGGACGAGCAGCTTCGCGTCGGGGTAGAGCTTGAGGTAGTCGGCGGCCCACTGCCCGGTGAGGTTGTTCGGCACGACGATCATCGGCTTGCGGGCTCGCCCAAGGCGCTTGAGCTCGTGCATGGCGGCGATGCCGGTGAAGGTCTTGCCGGCGCCGACCGTGTGCGCGATCAGCGTGCCCTCGCCGTCCTGGATGATGCGCGCCACGGCGTCGCGCTGGTGCTTCCTGAGCTGGATGTCGGGCGACATCCCCGGCAGCGACAGGTAGTCGCCGCTGTACGCGCGCGGGGCGACGCGGTTGAGCTTTCGGTTGTAGATGTCGGCGAGCATGGACGCGCGGCCCTCGTCCTTCCAGACCCACTCGCGGAAGGCCTCCTCGAGCTCTCGGCGCTTGGCGTTGGCGGCGGCCGTGGCCACCGGGTCGGGGATCTTCTTCTTGGACTTTTCCGCGACCGGGTTGTAGTCGGGGTTGTCCTTCTCGATCTGGATGAGGCCGCCGTTGAGCGCGGCGGTGAGGATCATGAAGCAGTTGTAGGAGCCCACGCCCCACTTCTTCGCGACCGACTCGTCCATGCCGCCGCTGGCGGACGTGACGCCCCACCTGCCGGAGACCTCGGAGTAGCGGACCTCGAGGCCGCGCGCCTGGGCGGCGGTCTGGTAGCTGCCGCGCACCCGGCTCTCGTGCCCGTAGCCGATTTTGAAGGTCTCGAGCGCGAAGTCGCGGATCACCGACGCGGGGACCCAGGAGCTTCCGAGCTGGCAGGCGATCTGCCCGGGAACGAGCTTGACCGGCTGGACGGCCTCGAGGCGCGATTCCAGGCGCTCGAGGGCCGCGACGCGGTCCGGATCTGCGGGCGGGACGGCGAGCTTGGCGGCCTCCATGAAGCGCGCCTTGTGCTCGCAGAAGCGCTCCAGCCCCTCCTCGGTGGCGAGGTCGGACAGCTTTGCCGGCTCGCCGGAATAGTAGTCGACCAGGTAGGAGGGGCGGCCGTCGCGGCGGAGTAGATCGGCTTTCGTGACACGGTCCTCGGAGCGCTGCTTCCGCTCGATGCGGTACAGGTACTCGACGGCATCGGGCGCCGCCCTGAGGGCGCGGGCCAGGCGCATGGCGTTCTCGATACGCGCCTCCCTCACGGAGACCTCCCCGTAGGACGAGCGGACGGGCGGCTCGATCTCGACGCCGGCGACCGCGCGGAAGGTCTCGAAATACTCCGACCTGTTGAGGATGCCCGAGCCGCCCGCGGCGAAGAAGGCGCCCAGCTCCTCATCGGAAAGGCCGCTGTCGCAGACGAGGTACTTGATCGCGTGCGCGGGCGTCTTCGCGACGTCCTTGTCGATCTGGCCCGAATAGAAGTCGCCGAGGCCGCGGGCCAGCAGGTCGATCAGCGGGTTGCCGGTGGACACCGATGCGCGGTCGTCGCCGTCTTGCACGGCGATCGGGCGTGGCCCGTCGTATGCCTCGAGCGCGAGGGGGATGAGCGCTGGCCAGCAGTCCCAGTTGATCCGGCGGGCACCGCGGTCGAGGCCTTCGGAGTGCGCGAAGCCGTCTACCGCGAAGCGCGATGTCGTCGGGTTCAGGCTGCTCTCCCATAGGTGCGTCTTGCGCAGCTGCGCGAGCGCGTCGCGGACGTCGACGGGCAGGCCGTCGGCATCGACGGAGAACCCGAGGTGTTCGTTCCAGGCCTGACGGGTCTGGCGCTCCGCGCGCCCGCGCTCGGCGTCCAGCAGCGCGCGGACGTGCTCGAGCTTGCCGCCCACGTCGCCGGAAAGGTACTCGTCGGCGGTCATTACGTGCGTCGCGTCGTCGGGGTCGGTGACCACGAGGTCGCCCAGGCGCTCGAGCGCGGTCCGCACGTCGGTCTCCATGAGGTCGGCGAGGAAGTCCATATCGACCCCGCCGCGCGCGTCGATCGTGACGGCGAGGGCGTCCGAGGGGTTGCCGACGTGCTTGGGCGTGGGCGCCTCGGGGGTGACGAGGCGCTTCTTGAGGATGTCCGCCTTGCCGGTCACCTCGCCGTTGGAATCAACCTTCTCGAGGCTCAGGAGGTTGAGAGCCAGCGAGTGGTCCGTGAACCCCTTGGAGGGGAACACGGCGAGGTTCTTCTTGGAGTTGATGCGGCCGTAGCGCTCGAGGAAGGAGTCGTATTCGGCGGAGAGCCCGGCGATGGCCTCCTCGACCTCGTTGTCGTCCGCGCCGGGGTCGCGCTCGAGGGCGAGCAGCGCGCGGGCGCCGTCGCGAAGCAGGAGCATGGCGCGGGCGCGCTCGGGGCCGGTCTTGCCGCCGCCGGGCGTGAAGGGTTCCATGGCGTCTTCCGTGCCATACCAGATCGTGCCGTCCGCGGCGACGGAGAACTCGAACTTCGTGGGCGCGGTCGGGACCGCCGAGACCCCGGCGGCCTCCTCGGCTGCGGCCATCTCGACGACGCCGGCGCGGTCGACGCTGTCGCGCAGCAGGTCGGAGACGCGGTCGCCGAGGGCGGTGGCCGCGCCCTTGAAGCTGACGCCGAGCGTCGGGCCCATGGGACCGCTGACGACCGACATGTCGCCGACGGCGCGGCTGGGATGCTCGTTGAAGTATCGGTTGATGTTGACGGTGTCCTCGAAAGGCGAGGTCTCGACCCACTCGGGAAGCTCGTCGTCGGAAAGCGCGATGGGCTCGGGACGACGGCGGAGCAGCAGGATGTCGCTCAGCGCCTCGGTTCCCGCCTGGCGCCTGAACGTCTCGGCCGGCAGGCGCACCGCGCCCAGGAGCTCGGTCTGCTCGGCCATGGCGCGGCGGGTCGCGGTCGAGTTCTTGTCGAGCGTGTATCGGCTGGTGAGCACCGCGACGATGCCGCCGGGGCGCACCGCCTCGACGCTCTTCCTGATGAAGTAGTCGTGGATCGGCATGCCGTCGATCTTGATGTCGCCGCTGTAGGGCACGTTGCCGATCGCGGCGTCGAAGGATGCGGGGGAGACCCGGCACTCCTCGAGGCCGGCGGCGGTGATGTGCGCCTCGGGGCAGAGCGCCTGCGCGATGCGCGCCGAGATCGGGTCGAGCTCGACGCCGTGGAAGTCCAGGGCGAGGTCGGCCGGCGCCAGGCGCATGAAGTTGCCGGTGCCGCAGCCCGGCTCGAGGATGGCGGCGGGCTTGTCGCCCCGGCCGATGCCGGCCTCGCGCAGCGCGTCGTAGATGGCGCCGATGACGGGTGCCGGCGTGTAGAAGGCGGTGAGGACGGTATGACGCTGGGACGCGAACTCGTCTTCGCTCAGCAGCTCCCTGAGCCTGTCGCGGATCTCGCCCCACTCGCCCTCGGCCTTCTCGGAGAAGGCCTTCTGCGCGCCGCCCCAGCCCGAATAGGCCTCCATGGCGGCGATCTCGGCGGCGGTGGCGCTGCCTCGCTCCTCGGCGGCGGCAAGCGCCTCCAGGGCGGCCAGGTTCTTCCTGGCGCGGGCGATGGGGCTGCCGGCGCACTGCGAGTCCACGCCCGCGGCGGCATCGATGGTCCCTGCGTCGTCGGCAGGCTCGTCGATAGGCGTCGGGGTCTCGGCCCCGGTGGCCTCTACATGGCCTCGATGATCTCCTTGATCGCGATCTCGGTCGCCATCGCCTCGGCGGAGTTCGCCTTCTTGATGAAGCTCGGAAGGTCGCTCGAGCGGAGTTCCGGCGTCGCCCCGCACGACTTCATGCAGCCCGGCGTGAGCTCGCTGATCCGGTTGCGGTACGCCGTCTCGATCTGCTCGAGGTAGGATTCCGTCTCCCCGGATGCCTTCAGCTCGGCTACCTTCTCCGGCAGGTTGTCCAGCATGAACTGGTACCTCATGCCGCGTACTCCGGTGTACGGTTGCTTCAGGACGGCCATCTTCGTCTCCCTTCCGAGATGCGTCGGCGGGCGGCTCGCCCGCGATTTGGTTTACATAAGACCGCGACTCGGCGGCTTTGTCAACGGCATTCTCCGTGTTTTCAGTGACGGCGAACAGGAAGTCGTCGGTCATGGCGAAAAGGGAGAGCTGTCCTTCTGCCTGAAGCGTCTTGCGGGAGCGGCGCGCCATCAGTGCCTCGCCTTCATGGTCGGGTTTGCGTTATCTCGGATACCGTATCCCCATGGGCCGCCGGCGCCAACGCGCCTTCCCGAACGGGAAGCGCCGGCCCGGGGGAGCCTCGACCGAGGCATGGCGTCAGATGTCGTTTCCTCTATCCCGGGTATTCAGATATTGACGGTTGACGTTGGAAGGAATTAACCACGGACCTGAAATTAACTTTATTCCGTGGGTACGATTGCGATTATGGACAGCAGTTATCTAGGTTGATGTTGTTTGGCAAATGATCAGAAGCGTATTCATCGCAAGGAACCGAAACACTGGCTTCCATTCGCTGTTCGAGGTAATCGGGTCCGACAATCCGGTACCGGCGACAGCGCCTATGGACTTCGAGCTAGCCGAGCACTTGCTTCGGTGGGGCACGCTCGACGAGCTCGTCGCGGCAATCTCGGAATCGGGCCCGCTCATCGATCGCAGCATCTATAAAGAGGAGAATAGGCGGTTGTCTATCAACGAGGCCATCGAGGTCGTGGAGGAGTCCGTCGGCGGCGAGCGTGGTTTCACGCGTTGCGACGAAGACTTCCTCTATCTCCAACTGTGCCTTGAGGGGATGTCTGCGACGGGCAGCGCCTCGTCTCTTTATCCGTCTCGGGCCTCCGTCTCGCGCGATATCGAAAGGTACGGCCTTATCGAATCCGATGGCCTTGCCGAGCTGAGAAGGTGGCGGGAAGCTGATCCCGGATGCGCTGTCGTGGTCGAGTCCCTGGAGGATATCGTGCTGTGCCGAAACCTCGGGTCGTTGGTACTGAGGCTGACGGCGAACATCAGGTCCGGATGCGGCGACGTACTCGAGAGAAGCGGTTTCAGGCACTTCGACAAAATACACCGATCCCGCATCGCCGGGGAGCTCGAGGACTCCTATTACGTCTTGCCGTTTAAGCATAACTCGTCTTTCGACAGAACTCTCAACTACTCGTCGAAGTGGTTCGAGAACGTCTTCGGCTATATGGTCATCAACCCGTTGGAGACGCGGATTCTCGACCTGAGTCCGAAGAAGGACAAGGTTCTTTTCGGATCGGTCCCCAACGCGGTTCTGATAACCGCGCAGATAAAGACCGGCGAGGGCGCACCGTTTTTCGACATCGGCTGGAAGCCGGAGGTCGAGAAGACCCAGCTGTATCTCGGTATCGATGACGGGGGTACCCAGAGAGACGAGGCCATTGCCTTCGTGGAGTCCGTTGCCAAAATGCTGGCCGGGCTGACGACGAAGGACGGCGATCGACTTGGGTGGTCTGTAGGCGGGCCTTCGATCTTCGATGATGTGCCGGTGCCCAGATACCATTTCCACTCGACGGCGGCGGCGATGTTCGGGGCTATCTTCTACCGATACGGCTGTGTCCCCACGACGTGCAAAAATTGCGGAAACGGCATTTTGGTCAAAACCAGGGGGAAGAGGCGCGAGTTCTGTTCCCCGTCGTGCAGGACGCAGTATTCGAATCGAAAGGCGGGACTCTAGGGGAATCCGCCTTTTGCTCTGGCGATGCGCTCTCCGCCCTCGTGGTGCCGGCCCGGGCCTCCCCGGTCGGTTTCTTTACTGCATGCAGGAACATTCGGACCTCCGGAAATCAGTGGCGCGCGAGATGCGTGGCGGCATCTTCCATCTGGACACGGCTGCGCCGTGCGGCAGCCGCCGCCCTATGCGCTAGGTCGACCGGACTTTCCGCCGGAGCTTCCGGGTGCTGCTCCGCGCCTGCTTTCCCATTGGGGGTATTCGCGCCCACATCGCCCTTCTTTTCCATATCCAAGGCCTCCTTCTCACTGAGTCCGCTGAGGACCGTGCAGGTGCCGCCGAACCTCGCGAAGCCCCAGCGGACGTCGGCGAGGGCTTCCGATGGAGTATGGTCGTCATCCGCGAACGTCTCGAATCTCTTGAAGATCTTGCCGGCCAGGTCGCGCGGGGTCTCGAAGACGAGATCGGACATGTAATCGACTCCGTCGAGCCAATTCCCCTCGCGCAAGAGATCGTCCTTTCCGACCTCGAACAGGAACGTGAGCCGGGTCGAATCGGGTTCCTCCAGATCGAACTGCGACGTCGCCGCCATGGTCTCGAGCCTTTGCGAGAAGACTGCGACGTCGTCTTCCCCGATGAGCGCGGCGGCTCGGTCCGCCGGCATCTGCCTTACATTGAAAGCCATCACATATACCTCTTCCTATCTGTGAACCTTGATGTCTGCGCTTCCGGTCTCACCGGCATGCGCCGCCGCCTTGGCGGCTGCTGCCATGGACGCTGGGCTCACGCCCTTCGAGGCAGTCGGCGCTACGGCCTCAACGGCCGCGCCGATCTTCGCCTCGATCTCGTCGCAGCGCACGGAAACCCTCTCGCACTGTTCCTTGACGTACCCGAGGGCCGCCGGGACGGGGATGTCGAGCTCTCGCATGGCGGTCTCCGCCTCGGCGGAAAGCAGCGCGAGGTCGAAGTCGCGGGCGAGCCGTGCGTCCGGCATGTCGTGGCGGATGGAGACGATGGAGCCACCGAACGAGATGGGGGAGGACTGGAAGCCGTGCCAGCCGCGGCGCCTCGAGCTGAACGTGAGGACGGTTCCGGCCTGCGGTCTAGCGGTCGCGAGGAAACCGTCGGCGAGCGTGCAGGAGATCTCGATGTCGCGCCCGTGGACCGTGACGGTGCCGAGCTCGCGGGACCTGTCGCTTCCGAGCGTGCGCGCCACGTTGAAATCGTCGACCATCAACAGGTCGAACAGCTCAACGTCGACCGATGAGGCGCGAAGCCCCTCCATCTCGTCCAGGAACGCCAGGATGCCCTCCTGCGCCTGCGCTCCCATGCCCTCGATGATGGGACGTGTTCGATCGAGCCTCGCGACGTCGATGAGGGTGAGGTCCTGCATGAGGCGGCGCGCGTCGGCCTCGCTGACCGAGGTCTTGAAGTTCTCGCCAATCCACTGCGAGGCGGCGAACGGGTGGCCCGCGAAATCCATCAGCGAGGCGCCGGCCCCGCCGAGCTCGATGCAGTTGCGGCGGACCGACTCCGCCACGGACTTCGCCGCGGCGTCGATTGCGAACGCGTCTCGCCCGTCGGCGTAGCCCTCGGCGACGCGGTCGAGACCGAGCAGGCGCGCGCCGGCGAAGATCTCGGCGCTAGGGTAAATCGCCGCGTCCGCGACCCCCTCGCCCAGGCCCTCCAGCGTACCGTCGTTGCAGATGAGCGCGCCCGAGACGCGGTCGATGAAGGCCTCGCTGCAATCGAAGCCGCCGTGCTCGGACTGGAAAGCGAGGCAGATGTCCCCGCCGTCCGTCATTGTTGCGTGTTTTCTGTTCATGATTGCTCCGGGAATCTAGTGCTTGGGACCGCGCGACTGCGCGGGCTCTTCTTCGGCGGGTTTAGCCGCGGGGACGGCCTCGGCAATAGTTCTGGCGACGGCGCATTCGTTGATGCCGTCCACCGCGCGCTCGCGGAAGTCCTGGTCGAAGTACTCGAGGTCGGCGCGGGCGTGCTCGAGCGCCGCTTCCGCGAGCATGGACCCGATGGCGGCGACCGGGTTCTCGTGGACGCCGGCCTCGTCGAGCGTACCGTCATCGATGAGCTCGTCGATCAAGCGGAGGAGGGGCGCCATGATGTCGCGCCCGATATCTGAGTACTCGGTGAGGTAGGCTGAAGCGTCGTCGCAGTAGTATCGGGAGTAGTCCCTGTCGCTGTTCTTCCACTCTATGAGCTTCCCTTGGGCCTCCGCGACGGCGGCTTCCATGGGGTTGATTACGGCCGGCAGCCCGAACATGTCCTCGAAGCGCGTATCGGCCAGCAGCTTCCCGAGCGCTCGCTGGTTCTGCTCGGTGGCGACGGCGAGCGCTCCGAGGAGCACGGGCATGTCCACGTCCTTGAGCTTTTCGTAGAACGCGAGCTTGTCGAGCGCGATCGAGCTGTCCTCGGCGCGGCGGCAGGCCTCCAGCGCCTCGCGGTAAGGGTCGAGGTCGGCCAGCACATCGCGCACGCGGTCGCGCACCTTGCCCATGGCGAGCTCGGAGGCCTTGCCGATGGGGGAGGTGATCAGGAAGAAGCCCGCATCGTCGGAGAGCTGGAAGGACAGAGACTTGCGCCCATCCCTGTATTCCTGGACCCCGACGGTCCAGCGCCCGCCGGACATGTTGCCCGCGAGCGCCGCCATGCGTTTGACGGACTGCGTGAGCTGATGGTCCAGCTCCGCACAGCTTTCGAGGTACATATGCCCATCAAACCAGGTCTCTGCCGCCTCGCGGTTCGAGAAGGCTTCGCACGTCCAGGTATCTGGGTCGAAATCGTACACCTCCCAGGTGGCGATGCCGAGTTCGTTGCCGCAGCGTCGGACGAGATTGCGACCGGTCTCGACTTCCGCTCCGGGCTCGACGGCGCGCGTGCCGTCCTCGTCGTAGAGCGCTGCCATGCGCTCCACTTCCTTCGTATCGCTGACGTCATGGTTCCACATGGCGGCCGGTCCTTTCATCGGGCGCCGTGCGGCGCCGCGGGTACATTCGCTCTCGATGCTATCCGCGCCCGGTCCGTACCGCCCTCGCGCCAGTCCATATTTCCCGAACGGGAAGCACCCTCTGCACCCTCATCGCCCTGGAACGCATACTGAAAGAGCCGCCGCCCGATGGGCGACGGCTCCAAGGCCTCCCGTATCGCTTTCCATGTTCTCTGGTAGGCGCTGTGGAGGGCGCGCCTACCCGAAAAGCTCGATGAGCTTTTCGGCCTGTCGCTGGCCGATGCCGGCCACGCGGCGCGTCTCAGAGATGCCGATCGCGGTCATGGCGCTCTGCGCCTTCGCCGCGCCGATGCCCGGCAGCGCCATGAGCAGCCGCTTGGCCTTGATGCGCCCGACGACGGGGTCGCCCTTGCCCGCCTCGAGTGCATCGGCGATGGACACTTCACCCGACTTGACGCGGCCAAGGTACTCGGCGCGCGCGGCGCGCATCTCGGTGGCGCGCTTCAGCGCGGCGGACCGCTGCTCGGGGGTGAAGTTGTTCCCGAAGGCGGCATTCTTCTCGGTCATGGTCGTTTCCTTTCAGTCATGCGGCTGCGATTCGGGCCGCTCATAGCCATTCGATTTCGGTCTCGCCGGAATGGACCGAGGCGAAATCGATGCACAGGTTCCGGCCGCGCGCCGTCTTCCCGCGCTTACCACCGTCCAGGGTGAAGATGGCGAAGCTGTCGAACACCTGGTCGAGCGTGCAGCGCGCCTTCACGAGATTCGTCGCGGTGCCGCGTTTTGGGCCCATATGCCCCGATATGGCCGCTCGGCGGCCGACCTTTTCCCGGAACTGCTCGCGGTACTCGGCGAACGTGAGCCGTCCGTCCCTCGCGGGATCGCACTCCCATTCGAACAACTATATCGCCCCCGTGCCAGGCAGGTTGGCGGCGCGGCCGCCGGAAGGGTCGATAATCGGCTTCATGGGCACTCCAGCTTTCCAGAGATCATTCAGATACGGCAGGTGGTATACCCCGCGACCGCCAAAAAGATGCGCTCGGCCCGCAAAAATCTCCCATTCTCGACTGGATATGGAGAAATGGGACCGCCGTGTGCCCAGCCGTTTCACGGGGCGCCGTCAATCGTCCCAACGGATTGCCGACAATCGTCCCGAAGAATCATCGTCAATCGTCACAACGTTGCTCGATCGACGCGGACCGGCGATTGCTAAACCCCAAAAGCCGAAGCACGCGGCGTCGCCCGTTTCGCTAAATCGACTTGACGGGATGACGACCTTCATGCTACTCGCCCTCTTCGGGGATGTCGATGCGCTCGAGCTTGAAGATTACCGGGCGCGTGCCATCGTTGCAGCAGCAGACCATCTCGTTCTCTCGCTCCATCCATCCCCGCATGATCGATCCGCCCTGCAGGCCCGCGTAGATGTAGCGCGAGACGGCGTCCCACGCCTCGGAGCAGTGAGGGCGCCTCGGGCCGCCGGCAACGGTATCGGGGTCGGCATCGGTCCTCGTCAGCGTGCCGAGGCCGCCTTGCCAGAAATGGTCCTTGTCGCCGTCGCGCTCGAACAGGAACTCGTCGCCCACGTTGTAGCAGGGGCACGCCCCCGCCTGCTTGTCCGCGCAGTAGCGCTCCTGCAGCTCGGGGAACAGCTTCTTGTCGATTACCGTCATTTTCGCCTGGTGCTTCACGGTGGCTCCACCTTTCCCTCGAATTGTGAAGTAGTATGCTTGATGCAGGTCGAAGATATGAGTACGCACCTTCAGGATAGGTACATTACTAATGTAGAGCGTAAAGGAAGGATCCGTGGCAGGGGCAAAAGAGGGGGTCGTGTTCGCGCGCAACGGCATCGAGAACACTGGTTTCGCGTACGCATTCTCCCTAATAGCGGGCAAGTGCAAGCTGCCAGTTCTGTTCTGCCTGTACCTGGACGGCACGACGCGCTACAACGAGCTGAAGCGCAAGCTCGCGCCCGCCACTTACAAGTCGCTCACCTCCGCGCTGAGAGGTCTGGTCGCCGACGGCATCGTCGAGCGCGTCGAGTACCCCCAGGTACCGCCGAAAGTGGAGTACAGCCTGACCGAGCGCGGCATGTCGCTCATGCCGGTGCTTGACGAGCTCTGCCTTTGGGGCGAGGCCCACCGTAACGACGAAGTTCCGTCGTCGGGCTGGTAAGCAGGCACAGTGGGACATGCCTTGTCCATGCATGTTGGCGTTCGATCGAAAACGGTCGAATGGTCACCGAGAACTGAGTGCCGTGATCATTGCTCCCTCCATTAACCACCATGGAAAACGCCGTGCGGAGACCGCCGAAAAGCCTATTGGGTTCGATTTGAGTCTCACAGGCCCCGAAACGGCCCCGTTTCGCCCTCGGGGGCAAAAACCGCGCGTCTACTCACTCGGGATGAATCCTTACCCCCATTCCCCCGAATGCCGCCCCGTGCCTTGCTGTCTTCAAACACGGGGAGTAAATGGCGAAATCGCAGGTGAAAGGGAGTGAAAAGGCGAAGAAAAAGCCTCCGTCCCAACGCGGGAACGGAGGCTCGATAATCGGGTTTATTCACTAATGTCGCTGGCGGCTTTGCCGTGACTCCCGTACGAAACGAAACTCAGGAGCACAGTGCGGCACTAAAAAATGCAGGTCAGAACCCTGTCAGCCTACTCCCACTCAATAGTTAGAAACTCTCTCCAGTTTGTTCCAGTTTGCCGTAGTTTGTTTTGATTTGTCCTATTTGCATCCAGTCTCAAAAATTGCCGCGAAACCATGGGGTCAAATCTGGGTCACGGGTTTCGGGGCGGGGCAGGGCAGGGCGCTTTCGTGGGTCACAGTGGGCCACGAAAGCTGGAGAGTGGGCTCTCAAGGTGCTTTGATTGCATGTCAAGAGAGAAGCAGCAGGCATGCCCCGTTCCTGTTGCGCGCTTTCCCCAGGCCGGCACCGCCCGCCCGCTTCCGCCCGGGCCTACCGGGCGTCTTCGATCCTGGCGACGAATTCATTGGCCCACCGAATCGCCTCGTCGACATCCTGAAGCACGGGCAGGCCCTCTGCGAGGGCGGCGTACATCTCATCCCATCCCTTTCGCTTGGCAATGGCCGGCGGCCAGGCCTGCGCCCGCCTGTAGGAGAAAAGCCTCCGGCAGGCGGCCCTCGCAGCCGTAAGGTCAACCTCGGCTCTGGCGTCGATCAGCTGCAGATCGATGAGATCGCGGGCACGATCGCCCGGGCCGGAGACGGCGTGGAGCTTCTGAGCGATCTGGTGGTCGAGCGGCATGAGGGGAGCCCTGCCGGGCGCGGGGAACCCCATCGCCTCGAAGAGCTCGCCGGCGTCCGTCAGCTCGGCCCAGTCTGCGGCGTCGGCGTCGCCTATCTCGTTGTGGCCGACCTCGAGCGGCACCGTGCACCAGGGTTTCCCGAGGTAGTCCAGCTTGACGTCGTACGGCTGCATGACGTACTGCTCGGGAATCCCATCGGGCGAGGCCGGGTCCCTTTCTACCACGCGGCCGGAGAACCCCTCCCAGCCGGAGCGGAGCCTCGAGTCGAGCTGGGCGGCGTAGGCCGCGGGATCGGTCGCCGTGGCGGTGTCCAGGTCCGTGGTGAACCGCGTGCTCTCCTCGCCGAAGCGCATCTTGAGCGCGCTGCCGCCCTTGACGACCCCGTCGGGGAGAATGCTCGCCACGATCGCGTTCGCCATCACGGTACGCGCCCTCACGAAGTCCTGGGGCGCGCCCCCGCAGAGCCTGCGTATCGCGTCGTCGAGATGGCGCATGCTGTTGGGTCTCCTCATCGGGCTACCTCCTCCTTGATCCGCTCTTCCTCCTCTTTGGTAATGTAGCCGCGCGCGAGCGCCTCGCTCGCGGCCTCGACGGCCCGGTCGGCCCCCATGGTCTTCGAGGCCGCCGCGATGGCGGCCGGCAAGGGCTGGCAGGCGATGCCCTCCAGGTAGACGGGGGCCGTTCCGCCCATTCGCTCCAAGGTGACCCCGGGGCCCAGATTGCGTCGGCAGCGCCTCGGCGTTGCAAGACGCATTTTAGCGGGGTCCGTTGGCGCCAGCCCTAGTAGCGCCACAACCGACTCTCCACAGAGGAAGGCCCCTTCGCCCGCCGCCTTCACGGCGATGGCATAGGGCGCCTGCGGCTGCGATGGCCAAATGGGCATGCGGTACACGCCGCGCGCGACGCGCACAAGCTTCCCCAGCTTTTCTTGCTGGACCATCTCCGCCCTGGACATGCCGAGCTCGGCCGCCTCGGCAGAGGTGATCAGGCCGAAGTCGTCTACCGCCTCGTATATGTCGTCAATTTTAGCCATGCCGAAAGTATAGCGTATTTGCTATACTTTCGACCTATCAAAAAGTATGCAACCCTGTGATGGTGCCTGCAGTGCGCAGCGGCCCGCTTCCTTACGCAAAGACAGCACCCATGACGCAGTGCTCCATGGGTGCTGTCTGGGCTGTCATGCACGTATTCCCGCTATTCCCGCTCGACGGCGCCAAAAGTGCTCGTTTTCAAGCTCAAATGACCTTTCTCACGCAAGCCCCCAGCTGCGATCGTGGGGTATTTCACCATGGTCAAGCAGAGCGGCAACTCGTGCTCGCCGCCGTGCTTCGCCCCCCCCGAAGCGACGCGTCTACTACGAAGCGATCGCCTTGTAATAAACACCGAAGTCTGCGAGCGAGTCTATGACGGGCATCATCTGCCGACCGAGTTCGGTGAGGCCATACTCAACGCGGGGTGGATTCTCGCCATAGTCGTGGCGAAAGACCAGCCCATCGTCCTCCATCTGGCGCAGGCTGTCGGTAAGCACCTTCTGGGAGATGCCCTCAAGGTCGCGGCGCAGCTCGTTGAAGCGCCAGGGCCGCTCACGCAAATTACGGATGATAAGCAGCTTCCACTTGCCGCCGATAAGCGACACCGCTGTCGCGACCGGACACTCTGGTAGTTCCTCTTTGGCCATCACGGCAGACCCACCCCTCTTGATCATATCGGCTCCGAAAAAGATACGCAGTTACAAATAGGTGCGTACTCGTATTTGCATGTGCTCTCACGTTGAATATATCTCAGGCAAGAGATGCCTGCAAGGTAAACCGGACTCCAAGAAGAGGAACCATCATGACCAATTACGCAAAGACCAATATCGGCAATGAGGGCCGCGTCGAGCTGCATGAGGCGCTTGGGCTCACTGGGGCGGAGGTGAGCGTCAACAAGCTTCCTGCTGGCGCCGGCGTTCCGTTCGTCCATGCGCACAAGGAAAACGAGGAGATCTACGGCGTGCTCGAGGGCGCTGGCTTGGCCACGATCGACGGTGAGGACATCGAGCTTACAACCGGCGACTGGCTGCGTGTTTCCCCCGCCGCGCACCGTCAGCTCCGTACCGCGGCCGACTCGGGCATTACCTACGTTTGCATCCAGGTCAAGCAGGGCTCCCTTGGTGCCTTCACGGCCGATGACGCCATCATGTGCTAATTCGCGACGTCAGTGCGCAAGGAGGTCAACGAGAGTCCGCTCGTCGACCTCCTTGCCCGAATCATATCTCATCGATTTTAGCTATGCCGAAAGTATAGCGTATCTACTATACTTTCGACCTATCGAAAGTATGCAACTCTGAGATGGCGGCTGGCCTAGCCGTAAGGGCGCTGCGGCGGCCGACGCGATGGGTGGCGGCGTTTCGGACGGTATCGCCTATTCCCTTTGTTCCGGGCGGGCGATCTTAGCCGGCCGGTCGTCCGGGTCGAAGGACTCGGCGCGGAACTCGACGCATCCGGTGGCGCCGCGCGGCGCCACGAAGAACCGCCAGGGCCTGAGGGCGATATCGAACGACACGACCTCGAGCAGCCCGGGCTCGTCCTCGCGAACCCACACGACGTCGATGGGCACGCGCATCATGCAGGTGTGGATGGAGCGGCAGTTCGGGAAGTACAGCCCGCAGGCCTCGGGGACCTCGCGCTTGAGCATGAGGCCGCAGAAGCGCTCGAGAAAGCTGCGGCAGGTATGGGTGAGGATCGGGGCCCTCTTGCCGGAGAGCGTGACGGCCCAGGCCTCGTCGAGATATCTATCGTTCATATCCGGTAACTCCTAGAAGAACTCGCCCAGCTGCAGGATCATCGGCGCGAGCATGAGCATGATGATCGAGGGCAGCATGAGCAGCAGCATGGGGAAGAGCATCTTGGTGGACAGCTTGTTGGTGATGTCGTCGACCTTCAGGCGGCGCTCGGTGCGCACGGACTGCGCCTGCATGCGGATGATGTCGACCAGCGACGACCCGGCGCGCTCCGCCTGCACGAGCGACGCCGCGAAGAAGGTGATCGAGTTCACCTGCGCGCGCTCCGCGAGGCCGAGCAGGGCCTCGGAGCGGCTGGAATAGGATGCCTCCTTGGCCACGCGGGCGAAGGCCGCGGCGATCGCGCCGTCCATGCGAGTGCCGACGGCCGCCAGCGCCCCCTCGAACGACGATCCGGCCGAGATGCAGATGGCCATGAGGTCGAGCGCGTCGGGAAGCTGGCGGTCGAGCTCGTCGCGCCACTCGGCGCGGCGGGCGAGCAGCCACGCCTGCGGCGCGGCGAGCCCCGCGACGGCGCAGGCCGCCGCCGCGGCGATTCCCTGGACGCCGCCGATAAACGGCAGGGCGACCAGTCCGGCGGCGATGCCGGCGGACAGCGACGCCACGCGGATGGCCCAGAACGACGCGGCGGGCATGGTGACGCCCGAGCGCGAGAGCATGTCGCGCGTCGCGTCGGCGACCTTCTCGCTCATCGGCACGTAGCGGGTGACGCCGTAGGTGAGCGAGTCCAGGCGGTTCTCGCCGTGCTGGGCCCTGTGCGGCCGGCGGATGGGGCCGGACTCGATGCCGCCGAGGCGCCGAAGGGCCAGAAACGAGAGCAGCCCGGCGACGGTGGCGGCGCATACGGAGAGCGCGATGCAGCGCAGCATTTCGATGTTCACGGTACTTCCAATCTATCGGGCGCCTAGTCGAGCTTGATGTCGCCCATCTTCCTCATCATGATGTAGGCCAGTGAGTCCAGCACGACCGCCAGCGCGATGAGCGCCCAGCCGGAGGGCTGGCTGTAGAACTCGCGGTGAGCCGGCGAGATCGTGAGGAGCGCGATCATCATGAAGATGGGCAGGCCGACCATGATCTGCGACTCGATGCGGTTCAGCGAGGTCTTGGAGCGGATGGTCTTGCGGGCCTCGACGCGTGCGCGGACGGTCTGGCCGACGTTCTCGGTGATGTCGGCCAGCGAGCCTCCCGTCTGCTGCGAGATGTCGATGGCCGTGGAGAAGAGGCGCAGGTCGCGGCTGCCGGTGCGGTCGGCGACCTTGTCCAGCGCCTCGGGGACCGGCGTGCCCGCGCGGATGTCCGAGGTGAGACGTCTGAACTCGGACTTGATGGGGTCGCTCATGTTCTCGGCGACGGGCCCGATCGCCTGGGCGACCGACGAGCCCGCGCGCAGGTTCGACGCGATCAGCGGCATGGCCTGGCCCAGCTGCTCCTCGAACTTCTTCATGCCCGAGTCGCGGCGCACCTTGAGGTAGATCGGGAAGCCGACCGCGCCCAGGGGGAGCAGGACGAGCGATATCGCGCCGAGGCCGAGCGTGAGGGCGATGAGGGCCGGCAGGGTCGCCGTGGCGACCCACACGATCTTCGCCTCCTGCACCGACAGCTGAGGGGACGCCTGCTCGCAGACGGCCGTGATGGCCGCCGAGATTTTGCCCGCCGGCCGCTCCTCGGCGGTCTCGACGCCGGCGCGCTCGCGTGCGATGCGCTCGCCGCGGGCGATTACGAGCATGGCGATGCCGAGCACGATGCCCGGCACGGCTGGCAACAGGTTCACGGGGTTGATGGTCGATACGCCCATATCAGAACACCGCCTGCGGGTTGAACCAGTCGTCGCTCACGTAGACGCCCTCGTTGGCCATCTTCTCGATATGGCGGCGCATGAAGCGCTCGCCGGTCGGGACGAACCAGCCGGAGTGCTCGGGGTCGTTGGGGTCGTGCTCGAAGCGCACGATCGGCGCGATCGTTACGACGTCGCCCTGCATGCCCTGGACCTCGGCGATCTCGGTCACGCGGCGCACGCCGTGGGAGCGCTCGGTGTAGATGATGAAGTCGATGGCCTGGCTGATGTACTCAAGGATCTCACGCGAGGACATGCCGGTGTTGGCCTGCTGGACGAGCGTGCGAAGGCGTACGGGCACCTCGCGGCAGTTGTCCGCATGGATAGTGGTGAGCGAGCCGTCGTGGCCGGTGGTCATGGCCTGGAGCATGTCGAAGGCCGCCGCATCGCGGCACTCGCCGACGATGATGCGGTCGGGGCGCTGGCGCAGCGCGTTGGTCACGAGGTCGCGGTAGGTGATCAGGCCCTTGCCCTCCACGTTGGCGTCGCGCGTCTCCATGCGGATGACGTGCGGCTGGTTCAGGCGCAGCTCGGGGGTGTCCTCGATGGTGATGATGCGCTCCTCGTGCGGGATGTAGAGCGAGATGGCGTTGAGCAGCGTCGTCTTGCCCGAGCCGGTGCCGCCGGCGACGATCGTGGACATGCGGCCCTCGACGATGGCGCGCATGATCTCGAGCATGCGGCGGTCGAACGAGCCGTTGGCCATCAGGGCCTCGGGCGTCAGGGCGTCCTTGCGGAACTTTCGGATGGTGATGATGTTGTGGTCCACGGCGACGCCCTTGAGCGACGCGTTGACGCGGGAGCCGTTGAACGGGGTGCCGGGGCGCACGATGGTGCAGTCGCACAGCGGCGAGGCCTCGTCGCAGCGGCGGTTCATGCCGGCGGCGATGCGGTCGATGATGAACTTCACATGGTCGTCGTCCTCGAAACACACGTCGGTGAGCCAGAGGCGTCCGTCGCGCTCGATCCAGACGGCGTCGGGGGCGTTGACCATGATCTCGGAGAGGGATTCGTCGTAGAGCAGGTCCTCGAGCGGTCCGAAATAGTACAGGTCGTTGATGACCGCGCGCAGCACGTCCTGGTAGGCGTCGTCGTAGATGCGCCCCGACTGGTCGGAATGGCGCTCTGGCATGAGCCCGTAGAGGGCCGGGTCGTCGATGATGGGGCCGATGACGGCCGCCGCGGCGTGGTCTCGCTGCTCGGCGTCGATGCCCGTCTGCTCGGCCTGGTTGTCGGATGAGAGCTGTTCGCGCGCGGCGCGGTAGACCGCGCGCTCGAGCGGAAGCAGGTCCCTACTGAGCATCGTCGGCCTCCTCGACGGCATGCGGCACGGCCGTGAGCGTCACGTTCGGGTTGGCGACGATCGCGGCGGCCTGCTCGGGGGTGACGTCGAGCGTCACGAGCGAATAGCCCGCCTCGGGCGTGCCCGTGAGCGCGGAATCGAGCGCGACGACCTTGACGCCGTCGCAGATGGTCTCGGTGCTCGATGTCGTGCCGTCCGACACCGCGGCAAGCACGTTAACGCGGTCGCCGACGGCCAACAGCGGCGAGAGGCCGTGGGAGGAATCGAGCGACAGCGCGATGGCGACGTGGCCGTCCTCGATTGCCGACGTGATGTGCGCCGGCGAGGCCGACGCCTGGATGGAGGAGAGCGAGATGGACGTGCCCGCGGTCTGGGTCGTGATGGAGGTGTGCCCGGCGACGTCCGAGACCTTCGTGGCCGCGTCGGTCGGGCAGTAGGCCTTGGGGACGGACTGGGTCTCGAGGTCGGATTCGCTGATGGTCTCGCCGGCGGCGACGTCGCGGGTTGTCACGACGACGTTGACGGAATCGGTCTCGTTCTTGGCGATGATCGCCGATGACTCGGCGAGGCGCATGCCGGAGAAGGCGGTCGCGCCGACGGAGACGGCGATTGCCGCCGCGGCCACGGCGGTCAGGACGCGGGATCCCTTGGTGGGGCCCGCGGGCGCCGCCTTCGGCGCCGCGCGGCGCGGCGCCGGGCTCGCGGGGCGGCTCTCGGGCGCCTTGTCCGTCTTCCCGTCCCCGGTCTTGCCGAAGCGGGAGAGGCGCTTCTCCTCGCGCCCCGCCGGCTTGGGCTCGGGTTCGTCGCGTTGGCTGCCGGGCCGCACGTCGCGATCGGGGCGGCTGTCGGCGCCGTAGGCCGGGCGGCCCTGCTCCCCGCCGCGGTGCTGGGC
>JAXIZX010000231.1:0-2299 GCA_036303765.1 Collinsella sp.
GGCGACGGTGAAATCAACGTGAGCGACGTAACCGCCCTGATTAACAAAATCCTCGGCAGCAGCACCTATTCCGACGCCGTGTGCGACATCAACGACGACGGTGAAATCAACGTGAGCGACGTAACCGCCCTGATTAATATGATTTTGAAGTAAAGACCCTCCCAACTGGGGAGGATAGTAGGGACGCGATATTTCGAAAGCACTGAAAAAGTCGGCAGGGGGGCGATATTGCCGTTTTTTTTGCTGATTACATATGGGCACTCCCAACTTTCAATAATAGGTGGGGTGCGCTTTTTCGTTGCCGGTGGGGTGCGGGCGTTTGGTGGTGAGGCGTTGGCGCAAGTGGCTGATTTTGTGGTGGTTTTATTGAAAAAAAAGGGTGGATTATTTGTGTAATTCGTTTGCTTTTAGTAACTTAGAGGTATGATTACACAGCAGAAGAAACTCGTTTTGAGCCAGTACACGGGACTGTATGACATTCTCGTTCCGGCCGACCATTTCCTCAGGAGGCTTCATGATGACATCGACTTCTCGTTCATCTACAGGGAGCTCGTGGACAAGTACTCGGAGAGCATGGGGCGCACGGCCTACGACCCGGTGATGATGTTCAAGTACCTTATACTGAAGGTCATCTCCAAGCTCTCGGACGTGGACCTCGTCAACGAGGTGAGGGTGAACATGGCCTACAAGTTCTTCCTCGACATGGCCCCTGAGGAGATGCCGGTGGACGACTCCACGCTGTGCAAGTTCCGCAGGGCGCGCCTGAGGGACACCAACCTGACCGACCTGCTGCTGGCCAAGACCTTCGAGATGGCCGAGGGCAAGGGCATCCTCAGGCGCTCGGACGACAACAGGATACACATCCGCGCCATCATCGACGGCACCCACACCGTCTCCGCCGCCTCGCTCTACAGGCCCGTGCCCGCGCTGAAGGAGTGGTCGAAGAAGCTCCGCCACCAGGTCTACACGCTCCTTCCCGAGATGGAGGGCAGGCTCAGGACCGACAAGGAAATATCCTCGAGGGACCTCACGGGCGAGGTGGAGTACTGCCGCGCCCTCATCGCCGCCGTGGAGGGCCTGCTGGGCGAGGCCGCTGAGTTCCCCCGCGTCAAGAGGGTGCTCAACCGCTTCAGGGAGCTGGTGGACGACATCACCGACCACTACTCGTACAGCCCCGTCGACCCCGACGCCCGTGTCGGGCACAAGAGCGCCGACACCGAGTTCTTCGGCTACAAGACGCAGATCGTGATGGACGCCGAGACGGACATGGTTGTCGGGGTGAGGGTCACCTCTGGCGAGGTGGGCGACGCGCTGCCCGGCAGGGAGGCGCTCGCCGAGGTGCTGGCCAAGGGCGACTTCAAGGTCGACGAGGTGCTCGGCGACGCCGCCTACTCCGGGCAGCCCATCCTCGAGCTGGCGAGGGAGCACTCCTTCGAGCTGCTCGCCCCGCCGCATCCCAACCTCGGCTCTGGGATAGACGGGCGCGACGGCTTCACCTTCAACAAGGACGCGGACATGTTCATCTGCCCCAACGGGCACCTGGCGGTGAGCAAGCGCTCGGTGACCTACAAGAACGACAACGGCCGCAAGGCGACATTCTACACATTCGACCGCGCCAAGTGCTCGGTATGCCCCCAGAGAGAGAAATGCCTGAAAGGCGCAAAGACCAAGACGTTCTCCGTCACGCAGCTCACCCCCGAGCAGCGCAGGCTGCTGGAGCACTCACAGACGCAGGACTTCAGGGACCGCCGGCGGGAGCGGTACAAGATAGAGGCGAAGAACGCCCACGTCAAGCGGGGCCTCGGCTACGGCAGGGCGATGTTCTACGGCCTCGACATGATGACAGTGCAGTGCGCTGTCACGATGTTCGTGTCCAACCTCAAGAAAATCTACACCAAAATCCCGTAAAAACACGGGGAAAACACACCTCAAAGCGCAATCTGCGCAAAAACGCCCACACGGCCTCTAACAAGCCCTCAGAAGCCCCCAACTCAAACAGTTTCCACACAAAAAAGCGTTTTCCCAAAAACCGGGAAAACGCCTCTATCGCCGTCATTTTTTTCCAAAAAAACGCCCCTTGCCCTCAAAAATCCCCCAAAAACACGTATATTTTCAGTGCTTTCGAAGTATCACGTCCCTACCAGGTTTGGTTTTTCGCTGAAGGCGAGTGGTTTTTATCCTTTGGGCGATGCCACCGACCTCGTAAGAGGGCGGCGTGAGGGTTGTGGTGTGGCTGATTCAAGCCCCAGCTTGAAATCAGACATGCCACAGCACTAACGACAGGTGCGAAGCACTGGCA
>JAXIZX010000232.1:0-3691 GCA_036303765.1 Collinsella sp.
AATCTACGGTGATCGGATAGGTGCCGTCGGCCACCTTGTCGGCGGTGATGGGGGCAGCGCTTGCGCCCTCGGGCGCATCGGCCGCCTGTTCGGTCTTTTCCTGGGAATCGGCATCGCTTGCCGTTGCGCTGTCGATTGAATTTCCGCCGCAGCCGGCGAGCGAGAACGCGAAAAGCGCCGCTGACAGGGCGAAGGCGAGGGCTTTCTTCAACATGGAGGGGGTTCCTTTCAATCGCTTCGACCGCCCGCGCCGTGCGGTGGGCGGGCGGGATGCGAATTCAACGGGCATGCGCCGTCGGTCGGGGAAGGCGCATGCCCGTTGCACGGGGACGCGACCGGCGCCCCCGTGCGCGGCGAGTTTACAGCTTGGCGATGGCGTCGTCCACGTGCGAGACGTAGATGTCGTCGACCGCGGCGTTCTGTCCCAGACCCTGGAGCAGGCACGTCACTTCGAAGCCAGCGGCCACGAACTTTGCAGCCCAGCTGTCGGGGTCGGTCTCGTCTGCCATGTCGTTGTTCGCGTGGTCGCCCGCGACCACCATGAACGGCGCGAGCACGGCCTTCTTGTACCCTGCGGCGCTCGCGGCGGCGATAACATCCTCGCAGGTCGGCTCAGCCTCGACGGTGCCGACGAAGAACTGCGTCAAGCCCTCGTTCTTGAACACTTCCTGCATCTTGGCATAGTCGGCGTTGGAATCGGCTTCGGTGCCGTGGCCCATGAGGCACAGCGCCGTCTTGCCGTCGTCGAAGGACGCCATGTTCTCCTTAATGGCTGCGGCCACCTTCTTGTAGTCGTCGTCGGAGGTGAGCAGCGGGTCGCCGAGCGAGATCTTGTCGAACTTGTCGGCGTACTTGTCGAGCTCGTCTTTCACGTCGGCGTATTCCAGGCCAGCCATGAGATGCGTCGGCTGCACGACGATTTCCTTCACGCCGTCTTCCACGCAGCGGTCGAGCGCCTCGGTCATGTTGTCGATCGTGATGCCGTCGCGCTTCTTCAGCTTGTCGATGATGATCTGCGCGGTGAAGGCGCGGCGGATGTCGTAGTCCTGCCAGTACTTCTCGCGGATAGCGTCTTCGATGGCGCCGATGGTGATGTGGCGCGAGTCGTTGTAGCTCGTGCCGAAGCTCGTGACGAGGATGACCGGCTTCACGGCCTTCTCCTTTTCACTCGATTTCTCGGAACTCGCGGAGGTGCTGGAGCAGCCCGCGAGCGCGACTCCGGCGAGCGCGAAGGCTCCGGTTGCTGCGGCGCCCATGAAGCCGCGGCGTGACATCTGGTCGGACATGGTTTTTCCTTTCCTCGGTTTGCCGGTCCCCCGGCGACAGTTGCTTGTCGGCACAAGCGAAAGAAAAGCGCGCCCCTCGGGGTTCACAAGGAGCTAACGCCACGGCGATGCCGTGAGGAAAAGGCGAAGCAGTCTGGCTTGGGGCGCGAGGCGGTTTGCCCACGCGTCCTATACAGTAATGTCCCTTGCCCAGGATTCCCACCTGGTTCCCTCCGCAAGCCAGCGCGGGCTGTGCGGGCGCCGCGCCGGTCATTTCCTTTTATCCGATTGTCATATGCTCGTTGCCGAATCTTTTACTATGATAGTGGGCACTTGTGAACGTGTCAAAGCCAGGGCGGGCGGCATTGCGCCTCCTGCCTGCGTATTTGCGCCGATTGCCGCCACAGGCGCCGTGTTTTGCCCGCTGCGCGAATGGCGGCGTAAACGGTTGCGATGAGAAACGGGAAGGGAAGGCTCGGATGATTCATATCGTTGGCGCAGGCTCGGGCGCCGCCGACCTTATCACGCTGCGCGGGGCGCGCCTTCTGCGCGCGGCCGACGTGGTCGTTTGGGCGGGAAGCCTTGTGAACCCCGAGCTGCTCGCTGAGCGCAAGGAATCCTGCATCGTCTACGACAGCGCGCACATGACCTTGGAGGAAGTGCTCGACGTGATGTGCGCGGCAGATGCGCGGGGCGAGGAAGTGGTTCGCCTGCACACGGGCGACCCGTGCCTGTACGGCGCCATCCAGGAGCAGATGGACGCGCTCGACGCGCGCGGCGTGGACTACGAGGTGGTGCCCGGCGTGTCGAGCTTTTGCGGTGCCGCGGCGGCGCTTCGCCAGGAATATACGCTGCCGGGAATCAGCCAGTCGGTCGTGATCACGCGGCTTTCCGGGCGCACCCCCATGCCCGCGGGCGAGGGCATGCGCACCATGGCGGAAAGCGGCTCGACTATGGTCATCTTCCTGAGCTCGGGTATGCTCGCCGAGCTTTCCGCCGAGCTTTTGGCCGCGGGCCGCAGCTCCGATGAGCCGGCGGCGCTCGTGTACAAGGCGACCTGGCCTGAGGAGCGCGTGGTGCGATGCACAGTGGGCACGCTCGCCGATGCGGGCGCGCGAGAGGGTATCGACCGCACGGCGCTCGTGGTGGTGGGCCGCGTGCTCGGAGCTCGCGGCGGACTTGCGCACGACGGCGCGCAAGCGGAGTCGTACGAGCGCAGCAAGCTTTACGACCCTTCGTTTGCCACGGGGTATCGGAAGGCGAGCAGCTAGCGTGGCCTTCGAGCACTACATATATACCGGGACGACCCGCCTGCGCTGCGGCTACACCACGGGGAGCTGCGCCGCGCTCGCGGCGAAGGCGGCCTGCGAGATGCTCTTGTCACGAAAGCCCGCCGGTCGCGTGTCGATCGTCACCCCCGGCGGGCTGCCCGTCGAGACGGACGTGGTCGACGCATGCATCGGCGAGGGGTGCGCCCAGTGCGCCGTGCGAAAGGACGCAGGCGACGATGCCGATGTGACCGACGGCGTGCTCGTGTACGCGCGCGTGGAACATGCGGGGTCAGGCACGGGCGCTGCGGGCAGCAAGGGCGTGCCCACGCGCGAATCGGAAGTTTCCGTCGATGGCGGCGTGGGCGTGGGGCGCGTGACGTTGCCCGGGCTCGAGCAGCCGGTGGGGGCGGCCGCCATCAACGCGACGCCGCGCGCGATGATCACTTCGGCGGTGCGCGAGGTGTGCGCCGCGCACGGCTTTTCTGGAAATATTGCTGTGACGATTTCGGTACCCGAGGGTGTTTCCCTTGCCAAAAAGACCTTCAACCCACACCTGGGGATAGAGGGCGGCATCTCCATCCTGGGCACGACGGGCATCGTCGAGCCGCGCAGCCTCGCTGCCTTGCGCGATAGCATCGAGCTCGAGATCCGGCAGCATGCGGCTATGGGGCGGCGCGGAGTCGTGCTCACGCCCGGCAACTACGGCGCGCAGTTCATCTCGGGGCATTTCCACCTAAACGGTGCGCCGGTGGTCTTCATCTCCAACTTTGTGGGCGATGCGATTGACTGCTGCGTTCGCGAGGGATTTACCAATGTCCTTCTTGTGGGACACATCGGCAAGTTGGTGAAGGTCGCGGGCGGCATTATGGACACCCATTCGCGTACCGCCGACTGCCGTGCGGAGATTCTGGCCGCCCACGCGGCCATGGCCGGCGCGGGCGCGAAGACCGTGCGCGAGATCATGTCGTCCGTCACGACCACGGCGGCGCTCGAGGTAATCGAGGCCGCCGGCGCGGGGGACGCTGCGCGCGCCTCGCTCGCTGCGGCAATCGAGGACAGGTTGCGCCGCCGCGCGGCGGGCGCATGTGACATCGCCGCGGTCGTGTTCGACGCCGAGCGCCGCGAGCTTTTCCGCACGTCGGGCGCCGATGCAGT
>JAXIZX010000233.1:0-4890 GCA_036303765.1 Collinsella sp.
AGCCCGAGCCGGCAGAGCCCACGACGGCTGACCTCTACGCCCGTCGTCCCCGCAAGCGCAAGGCCGTCGTCGACCAGCTCGCCCGCGAGCTCGAGGCCGAGGACGACGCCGCTGCCGCCGACGCCTCGAAGGGAGGCGATGAGTAATGCCTATCGGACCTGCGCGCATGCCGCTCTTCGATCACCTGGGAGAGCTCCGTCGCCGCCTGACCATCGTGGTGGTGTCAGTCTTTGCCGCCGCCATCGTGCTGTATTTCGCCACGCCCGTGGTACTCGATATCCTGGAAGACCCCATCCGCTCCTTTGTGCCGGACGGTAAGTTTTACATCACCACCACGCTCGGCGGCTTTGGTCTGCGCTTTTCGCTGGCCATCAAGATGGCCGTTGTCATGTGCACGCCCATGATCATCTGGCAGATCTTGGCGTTTTTCCTGCCGGCGCTTCGCCCCAACGAGCGCAAGTGGGTCGTGCCCACGGTGCTCGCCTCGACGGTGCTGTTCTTCCTGGGCGCCATCTTCTGCTATTTCATCATCATTCCCGCGGGCTTTGAGTGGCTCATCGGCGAGACCTCGGCCGTCGCTACGGCGCTGCCCGATCTGGAGAACTACGTCAACATGGAGCTGCTCTTTATGATCGGCTTTGGCGTGGCGTTTGAGCTGCCGCTCATCATCTTCTACCTGTCCGTCTTCCACATCGTGTCCTACGCGGCCTTCCGCGGCGCCTGGCGCTACGTGTACGTGGGCCTGCTTGTGGGCTCGGCTGTGATTACGCCCGACGGCTCGCCCGTTACGCTGGGCCTCATGTATGGTGCCCTGCTCTCGCTCTACGAGATTTCGCTCGCCATTGCCCGCGTGGTCATTACCGCGCGCGAGGGCAAGGAGGGCTTGTTTGTGAGCCGTCTGGACCTGTTCTCGGACGATGAGGACGACGAGGAGTAAATCGGTATGCACGAGGTTGGCATTGTCAACGGCATACTCGATACAGTGATTCGCGCGGCGCGTGGGGCGGGGGCCTCGCGCGCCGTTTTGGTAACGCTGCGTATCGGGGATATGACCGAAGTTGTGCGCGAGGCGCTCGACTTTGCGTGGGAGACATTTCGCGATGAGGACCCGCTCACGCGAGGCTGCGAGCTTGCCGTGGAGGAAGTCCATCCACAAAGCGAGTGTCTGGACTGCGGGGAGGTCTTTGAGCACGATCGCTTCCATTGCCGCTGTCCCCAATGTGGCGGCGCCAACGTGCGCCTGCTGCACGGCCGCGAACTCGACATCGCAAGTATCGAAATCGAAACCCCCGACGATTAGCCCATCAGCCACCTGGGGACGGGGTTTAAAGGGGCAAAAGTAAGGAGCGCTGAGTATGGCTGGGAAAACGATTGATATCGCGTCGCCGATCCTGTCGCGCAATGAGCGCCTGGCAGATCAGCTGCGTCAGCGATTTAATGAGGCAGGCACCTATGTGATCAACGTCTTGTCGAGCCCTGGCTCGGGCAAGACCACCACGATCCTGGGCACCAACGAGCGCCTGCGTGACAAGGCGGGCCTGCGCTGCGCCGTCATCGAGGGAGACATCGCCTCGGACGTCGACGCCATCACCATGAAGGAAGCCGGCATGCCTGCCATCCAGATCAACACGGGGGGCCTGTGCCACCTCGAGGGCAACATGATCATGGAGGCCGTCGACGCGTTCGACCAGGCTGTGGGTCTGGAAAACATCGACGTCATCTTTATCGAAAATGTGGGCAACCTGGTCTGCCCGGTCGACTTTGACCTGGGCGAGAACCTGTCCATCATGATTCTTTCGGTGCCCGAGGGCGACGACAAGCCCATCAAGTACCCGGGCATCTTCCAACACGCCGGCGCGCAGCTGCTCAACAAGGTCGACGTGGCTCCGGCTTTCGATTTTGACATGGATAGGTATACTAAGACACTCGATGACCTCAATCCGCAGGCGCCGCGGTTTGCCGTGAGCGCGCGCAAGGGCGAGGGCATGGATGCCTGGTGCGATTGGCTCATCGGGCAGATTGAGCAAGCAAGGGCGTAAGTCGGCCGCCATACGGGCGGGCGTAGCCGCAGAGATACGAGATAGGAGCCTCTTTTGAAGCTCATCATCGCCGAGAAAAACGACGCCGCGCGTCAGATCGCCGAGCGTCTGTCCATGGGTAAGCCCAAAAAGGACAAGGTGTACAACACCGCCATCTACCGCTTTGAGTGGAAGGGCGAGGAGTGCGTGACGATCGGCCTTGCCGGTCACATCCTTGCGCCTGATTTTTGCGACAGCGTGCTGTTCGATAAAAAGCTGGGCTGGTATTCGGTCACCGAGGACGGCGAGATACTGCCGGCCGACATGCCCGATGGCCTGGCGCGTCCGCCTTACGACACCAAGCGTAAGCCGTTCCTTGCCGATGGCATCTCCATTAAGGGCTGGAAGCTCGAGAGTCTGCCTTACCTCACCTGGGCGCCCGTCATTAAGTTGCCGGTTGAGAAAGAGCTCATTCGCTCGCTTAAGAACCTCGCCAAAAAGTCCGACAGCGTCATCATTGCCACGGACTTCGATCGCGAGGGCGAGCTGATCGGTTCGGACGCCCTCAACAAGGTGCGCGAGGTGGCGCCCGACTTGCCGGTCGCCCGCGCCCAGTATTCTTCGTTTACCAAGGCCGAGATCACGCAGGCCTTCGATAACCTTGTCTCGCTCGACCAGAACCTGGCCGACGCCGGCGAGAGCCGTCAGCACATCGACCTCATTTGGGGTGCGGTGCTCACGCGCTACCTGACGCTCGCCAAGTTTGGCGGCTTTGGCAACGTGCGTTCCGCCGGCCGCGTGCAGACGCCGACGCTTGCCCTGGTGGTCGAGCGCGAACGCGAGCGCATGGCGTTTGTGCCCGAGGACTATTGGCAGATTCGCGGCATGGGCGCCGCGCAAGGCGCTGCCGAGGACGATCGCTTTAAGATCGCGCACAAGACGGCGCGCTTTACCGACAAGGATGCTGCTGAGACGGCGTACGGTCACGTTGACGGTGCCAAGACGGCAACCGTCGCCGCGGTGACCAAGCGCTCACGCAAGCAGCAGCCGCCCACGCCGTTTGCGACCACCTCGCTGCAGGCTGCCGCCGCAGCCGAGGGTATCTCGCCTGCGCGTACCATGCGCATCGCCGAGTCCCTCTACATGGCGGGCCTCATCAGCTACCCGCGTGTCGACAACACCGTGTACCCCGCGACGCTCGATCTGGGCGCCGTGGTGAGCGACCTGGCAAAGATCAACCCGGCGCTGGCGCCCGTGTGCAAAAAGGTGCTCGCCGGCCCTATGAAGCCCACGCGCGGCAAAGTCGAGACCACCGACCACCCGCCTATCTATCCCACGGGCGAGGGCGATCCGTCCACGCTCGACGGCGGCCAACGCAAGCTCTACGACCTCATCGCCCGCCGCTTCCTAGCGACGCTTATGGGTCCCGCGACCATCGAAAACACTAAGCTCGAGCTCGACGTGAACGGTGAGCCGTTCGTGGCTTCGGGCGATGTGCTCGTGACCCCGGGTTTCCGCGAGGCGTACCCGTACGGACTCAAGCGCGACGAGCAGATGCCGCCGCTGGAGCAGGGCGATACGGTCGACGTGTTCGACATTAAGCTCGAGGCCAAGCAGACCGAGCCGCCCGCGCGCTACAGCCAGGGCAAGCTCGTGCAGGAGATGGAAAAGCGCGGCCTGGGCACCAAGTCCACGCGCGCGAGCATCATCGAGCGCCTGTACGCCGTGCGCTATCTCAAAAACGATCCCGTGGAGCCGAGCCAGCTGGGCATCGCCATCATCGACGCACTGACGCAGTTTGCCCCGCGCATCACGAGCCCCGATATGACCAGCGAGCTCGATGGCGACATGACCCGTGTGGAGCGCGGCGAGGATACCGAAGAGCATGTCGTGACGCACTCGCGCGCGCTGCTGGCTGGCGTGCTCGACGAGCTGCTCAAGCATACGCAGGAGCTGGGCGACGCCATCAGCGACGCCGTCACGGCCGATGCGCGCGTGGGCGCCTGCCCCAAGTGCGGCAAGGACCTGGTTATGAAGACGAGCGCCAAGACCCGTGGCAGCTTCATTGGCTGCATGGGCTGGCCCGACTGCGACGTGACCTATCCGGTGCCGAGCGGCGTCAAGGTGAGCCCGCTCGAGGGCGAGGCCGCCGTGTGTCCCGAGTGCGGTGCGCCGCGCATTAAGTGTCAGCCGTTCCGCCAGAAGGCCTTCGAGATTTGCGTGAACCCCACATGCCCCACCAACTACGAGCCCGACCTTAAGGTGGGCGAGTGCAAGGTGTGTGCCGAGGCCGGACGCCATGGCGACCTGATCGCGCACAAGAGCGAGAAGAGCGGCAAGCGTTTTATCCGCTGCACCAACTATGACGATTGCGGCGTGAGCTATCCTCTACCGGCGCGCGGTAAGCTCGAGGCGACGGGTGAGACCTGCCCCGAGTGCGGCGCCCCCATCGTGGTGGTCAACACGGCGCGCGGCCCGTGGCGCATCTGCGTGAACATGGACTGCCCGACCAAGGAGAAGAAGCCCGCCCGCGGCCGCAAGACCACGACCAAGGCGAGCACGGCCAAGAAGACGACGGCGGCCAAGAAGACGACGGCCAAGAAAGCAACTGCCGCCAAGAAGACGACCGCGAAGAAGTCGACTACCAAGAAAGCAGCCGCCGACAAGTAACGGCGCAGTCGAAACATTGCCCAAAAAAACGAGCGAGGACCCCACGATCCTCGCTCGTTTTTTGACCGGCAGTTAGGGACGTTCCTTTTAATATGAGCAGGACATTGTCAAGAGGCAAAATCGGGCCCGACCCCAACGATATGGGGTCAGGCCCTCTCCCTATACCAACCCGTCCGCGGCGACCTCGGCGTGTCTTCCCGAC
>JAXIZX010000234.1:0-2588 GCA_036303765.1 Collinsella sp.
ATCCAGCAGCTCGCCTTTAGCAAGGCCGACTCGCGCTATCTGATCGCCGACTCCAGCAAGATCGGCAAGCGCGACTTCTACACCTTCTGCCGCCTGGACAATTTGGACGCCGTGGTGTGCGAGCCGGGCATCGCCGCCGCGGATCGCTCCGCCATCGAGGAGCACACGCAGGTCATTTGCTAGCTAACACTGCAGGCGATACTTCTGCCCCTGCTGGCTCGGGGATTACCGCTTCACGTTGACGCGCAAATGTGCTCGGGCCAAGTATTCAGCTTGTGGGTTAGACCAGGCGGGCGTAGTCCTGTGACTGATGAAAGACGTGGGCGATATAGATCGTTTCGTGCTCAAACTTGTAAAGACACACGTAGTTGTTGACGGGAAACGATCGGTAATTACGTGCCGCCAACTCTTGCATGTGCGGGAGGGGACGTAGGAGTGGCTGCTCGCGAAGCAGATCAAGCTGATATTCAAACTCAGCGACAAAATTGCCTGCTGCGCGCGGATTCTTGAGAATCTGGGCAAGGTATCCGACGATACTCTCGTACTCATATCGCGCGCTTTTGAGTATGACGACGTTATAGGTCATATTTGTCTCGTATCGCGGTCGCGAAGGAGTCGTAGTCGCTGTAGTCGCCTTGCGATATTTCGTCTTCTGCCAACATCATACGAGACAGCAGTTTTGCCTTGGCGATTTCTTCTTGCATGAGGCGATACTGGTCGCTGCTGATGCAGTGCATGGCCTCGTAGCCGTTCTTGGTAACGGTAACGTCGCGCTCAGACTCAACAAGTGCGGTGAATGTGGCAGTATCCTTCATATCTCGGACGGGCACACAAGCGGACATGGGAACCTCCTTTGCGTCGTGACATAATTGTACCACGGTGTGTCCAAGCGGCCGGTACCGTCGGATCGTCTCGATCTGTAACAGGTGGGGACCAAAAACTCGGCTAGATGTTGCTGATCGAGATTTTGTCTATCCAGCCATCACCTTTGTCTTGATCTGTAACAGTTAGACGGCTAAAAGCGAGTTAGATGTTACAGATTGAGATATTTCTGTCCGGGCGTTCTGCTTGTCTCGATTTGTAACAGTTAGGGTCGAAAATCCCTGCTAGATGTTACAGATCGAGACAAACGGCCTGCTCGGGCCGAGCCAAAACAAAATGGCCGCATGCGAACCCGTGGAGGGATTCTCATGCGGCCGACAGGGGGTATGCGGCGGAAACTAGGCCATAAGCAGGCCGGTCTCTGCGACGTTCTTGTACCAGTACGCGCTCGCCTTGGGATAGCGCTTCTGGGTCTCAAAGTCGATGTAGAACAGGCCGTAGCGCTTGTTATAGCCGTTGGTCCAGGAGAACTGGTCCTGCAGCGACCACACGAAGTAGCCGTCGACGTTCACGCCGCCGTCGATTGCCTTGAGGATCCACGCGAGATGCTGACGCATGTAGTCGATACGAGGGGCGTCGTCGATAAAGCCGTCCTCGAAGTCGTCCTTATAGCCCATGCCGTTCTCGGTGATGTAGATCTTCTTGTAGTTGGGGTAATCGTTCTTAATGCGGAGCAGCAGGTCGTAGAGGCCCTCGGGATAGATGATCCAGTCCCAATCGGTGGTGGGTACGCCTTCGCGTACGCATGACTCGCCCACGCCCTTGAGGAACCAGCGCGAGGAGCCCTTGTCGCCGGTGCCATTGTGGTTGATGTCGTTTTCGCCCTCGGCGGCACGCAGGAACTGGCACTTGTAGGTGTTGACGCCCAGGCAATCGTTGTAGGGGAGCGCGGCGGTCAGCGCGGCGATGTCCTCGTCGCGGACGTCGAGCTCGCCGCCGGCGATATGAGCCAGCTTGGTCGCAGCCTCCATGGTATCGGCTGCATAGTGGCCGCGGAAGGTGGCGTCGAGTACCCAGCGGTTGTTGATGACGTCGGCCATGCGAGCTGCCTCGCAGTCGGCGGCGTTGTTGGGGTCGAGGGG
This sequence comes from Collinsella sp., assembly GCA_036303765.1. Taxonomy (GTDB): domain Bacteria; phylum Actinomycetota; class Coriobacteriia; order Coriobacteriales; family Coriobacteriaceae; genus Collinsella. The sequence continues at coordinate 1,965 of JAXIZX010000234.1, forward strand.
ATACTTGGGCTCCAGGTTCTGGACAATGCCGATCTCGCCCTCAAAGCCGCCCTCATGGAAGGCGACGACAGCCTTGGCGTGGGCCACCATCATGTTGTGCATGAGCTGGAAAGCCTTGTCCAGGCGATACTTCTCGCCGTGCGGCCAGTTGCCGACGATAAAGCTGCCCTCGGCGGTCGCGGGAATCTCGTTAAAGGTAAACCAGTGCTTGACCTCGGTGAACTCGGCAAAGCAGAACTTGGCGTACTCGACAAAGGCGTCGATCGTCGTGCGCGTCAGGAAGCCCTCGCCGCCGTTCTGGTAAAAGGCCTCGGGCGTATCAAAGTGATCGAGCGTGACATAGGGGATAACGCCGGCTTTGTTGCAGGTGGCGAAAAGCTCGTGATAGAAGGCGGCGCCCTCGGGGTTAATCTCGCCAGTGCCGTTGGGGAAGATACGGCTCCAAGCGATGGAGACGCGAATACCGTTGATGCCGAAGCGCTGGCACAGGTCAATATCGACCGGGTACTTGTTGTAGAAATCGCTTGCAGGATCGGGGGAGAAGCGACCCTGGGCTGCCAGGAAATCGTCCCAGGGCACTTTGCCCTTGCCGTGCGTACGGGTCTCGCCCTCAACCTGGTAAGC